>JBEIHA010000324.1:0-3626 GCA_040381635.1 Pseudobdellovibrionaceae bacterium | reverse complement strand
ACAACCTTATCTAAAAGCTATCAAGCGTTAGGGCGATCAGCATTGGTCACTGAGCCCTAATGCGGCGTCCTCACTAAGGCCCCTTTTATATTGCCATATTTGAAGCGCTTCATATAATCTCCGGATCGCTTTCACATTAATTTAATTGAAGAAAATCGAAAATCCGCATCGATGTGGCACTATGGCGAATTCTAAAATTTTGGATCTAGATGAGCTCCCGCGTTTGCGCGAGCGCGCCCGCGACAAAAAAATCGTTCACTGTCATGGTGTCTTTGACGTTCTACATGCGGGTCACCTGGCTTACTTTCAGTCGGCTAAAAAGATTGGCGATATTTTAGTGGTTACTTTGACCGCGGACGAATTCGTCAATAAGGGCCCCGGACGCCCGTATTTCAACGCTCGTGTGCGAACAGAAATGTTGGCTGCGCTGGAATGCGTGGATATCGTGGCCGTCAGTCAGTTTCCGACGGCCGTTCCGGCGATTCGCGCTTTGAAGCCCAATTTCTACGTTAAGGGTCCAGATTATCGAGATAAAGAATCCGACCGGACCGGCGCGATTTTCGAAGAAGAGCGGGCCGTAAACGAAGGCGGCGGCAGCCTGGTCTTTACGAACGATGACACCCACAGTTCTTCGGCGTTGCTGAACAAATTTTTTCAGACTTGGACACCCGAACAGCAAGAGTCCATAGACAAAGTAAAGAAAGCTGGGGGCCTTGATAAGATCGAAGAGATCTTTGAAAAGATGGCGCAACGGACGATTTTGGTCGCTGGTGAGCCCATCGTCGACACCTACGTGTTTTGCCATCCTGAAAATCTCTCCAGTAAAAGTCCCTCCGTTTCTGCAAGTTTTCGCTATGAAGAAAACTACGCGGGCGGATCCCTGGCGATTGCCAATCACCTTGCGGATTTTGTAAAAAAAGCGAAGCTCTGCTTTTCTCACGGCGGGGAAAGTTATTTTGAGACTCTTCTCTCTGAGCGATTAGATTCAAGAATCGAATTGGGCACGCTGAAGTTGGAAGGCGTGCCTACGCCAAGAAAGACCCGCTTTATTGCACAAGCGGGATCTCAACGTTTGTTCGAATTAACTGACCTGCGGGCCGATCAATGGGTGGAACGATCAAGCGAGCCCTTTCAAAAAATGATTTTGGACATGAATAAATCGACCGACGCTACGGTCGTGGCCGACTTCGGTCACGGTTTGTTTGATGCCACGGTTCTGCGCGCTTTAGCTTCGGTTCAAGGCTTTGTTGGACTGAATGTTCAAACCAATTCCTCGAACTTCGGCTTCAATCCTTACACCAAGCATAGTCGCTTTGATTATCTCAGTATTGATTCGCGCGAAGTTCAGGTCGCCTACCACGATCGCACGACTCCCGTACCGGAATTAGCAAAGCGACTGAAGCAAGACTTGGCCCTCAGAAAAGCCAGCGCGTCCATTACGCTGGGTTCCTCCGGGGCCTCCTTTTTTCCTGCCGCTTCGGACCTGACATTTTCGGCGCCGGCGTTCGCGGATAATGTGATCGATGCGACCGGGGCAGGGGACGCGTACTTTGGAATGACAACTTTGTTGGTACAGGCAGGCTGCCCCAATGAAATCGTGCCCTTTGTCGGGAATGTTTTTGCAGGATTGAAAACCCGTATCGTTGGAAACAAATCGTCCGTCAGTAAAGCTCAGTTGATGAAAGCTTTGACTGCAATTTTGAAGTAGGAATCTATGGCCGAAAAAGTCGTGGTGATCGGTAGCAATTCTTTTTCAGGCGCCCATTTTGTGGACTTCCTCTTAGATCAGGGTTCTCAGGTGATCGGGACCAGCCGTTCGACAGAGCCGAATTCAGTTTTCCTCCCTTATAAGAACAACAAGAATCTTTCGGCCTTTGAGTTTGTCCAAGCCGATATGAATCAAGACCTGCCCAAGCTGACCGGGCTGATCAACGATATGAAGCCGGACTATGTGGTGAACTTCGCCGCACAAAGCATGGTTGCGGAAAGCTGGCAGCATCCCGAGCATTGGTTTCAGACCAACGTGGTGGGACAGGTAAAGCTTCACGATCAACTGCGCAAAATGCCGTTCTTAA
Organism: Pseudobdellovibrionaceae bacterium; assembly: GCA_040381635.1. GTDB lineage: Bacteria > Bdellovibrionota > Bdellovibrionia > Bdellovibrionales > UBA1609 > JALHOQ01. The sequence continues at coordinate 1,551 of JBEIHA010000324.1, read as the reverse complement.
AGAAGTACGTGCATATTTCTACACCTGAAGTTTACGGATCTTGTCAGGGTAACGTGACCGAGGACGCCGTCTTCAATCCGAGCACGCCTTACGCTGTTAGTCGCGCAGCCGCGGATCTCAGTCTGTTGAGCTTTTATAAGAACTATTCCTTCCCCGTGGTCTTCACGCGAGCGGCCAATGTTTACGGTCCTGGGCAACAGCTTTACCGAATTATCCCGCGGACAATTCTTTTCGCGTTGTTGGGTAAAAAGCTTCAGTTGCACGGCGGTGGCACATCGGTGCGGTCGTTCATACATATGAAGGATGTCTCTGACGGGACAGTCAAAGTCATGCGTGAAGGAATGCCTGGGCAGGCTTACCACTTGTCCACGGAACGTCAGATTTCGATTCGGAGTCTCGTCGAAATGATTACGGATATGTTGGACATTCCCTTTGCCGACATCGTCGAAATCGTCGGCGAAAGACCCGGCAAAGACGCCGCCTACTTGCTGGATAGTCAGCGCGCTATGCATCTGGGATGGAAACCTAAAATTGAATTGGAAGCTGGGCTTAAAGAGACCATCGCTTGGGTGAAAGATAACCTCAAAGTGATCCGCGATCTTCCCATGAATTACGAGCATAAAGTCTAGAGGAGACAAAATGAGTCAAAAGGTTTTGGTCACAGGTGGATTTGGATATGCGGGTTCGCGTCTGACGCCTTTGCATGCTGAAAGTGGTCATTCGGTTCGTGTTCTTGATTTGAATCTGTACGGCGACTACGGGCGGGACGCGCTTAGCCCTATGGGTTTAAAAGACAAAGTTGACTTTGTTAAGGGCGATATTCGGGATCCCGAAGCCGTTGCCGGCGCCGTCAAAGGTATGGATGCCATCGTCCACTTGGCCGCGATTTCGAATGACCCGACCGGTGATATCGACGAAGCGCTCACCCGCCAAAGTAATTTCGATGCGGTCGGGATGCTTCTCGCGACGGCTAAAAAAGCGGGCGTGAAACGCTTTATCAACGCTTCGTCTTCGAGCGTTTTTGGCATCAAAAAAGAATCCAACGTCAGCGAAACGTTAGAGCCAGAACCCCTGACCTACTATTCGAAATACAAAATGCTGTCGGAATGGTTGGTGGTCGCCGCTAATTCACCTGATTTCGTGACGGTGAACGTTCGCCCGGCGACTATTTGCGGATTTTCACCCCGTCAGCGCTTTGATCTAACGGTCAATAAGCTAACTGCCGATGCCGTCACCAAAAGAGTCATCACCGTTCACGGGGGACAGCAGCGCCGTCCGAACGTGGGCATGACCGATGTTGTGAATCTCTATAAATTGTTGCTGAGCGTAGATTCCAATCTGATCGCGGGTCGTACCTTCAATTTCGGTTTCGAAAATTTGAAAGTGATCGAAATCGCCGAATTGATTCGTGATGAGCTTAAAGATTTAGACGTGCGAATCGACGTCACTCCGACCTTGGACAATCGCGATTACCATATTTCTTCCGCGAAAATTGTGGACGTTCTAAAATACAAACCGGTCAGTTCGATCCGTGACGAAGTTCGTGAGCTT
>JBEIHA010000323.1:0-3653 GCA_040381635.1 Pseudobdellovibrionaceae bacterium | reverse complement strand
TACGGCGATATTCGTCCATTTCGCGTTCGCGATCATCGTCGAACTGAACCTTTTGACCACACTTGGCTTCATCTAAGTTATCCGTTGCGCGCACGGAATCTTTATACCCATTGGACAAAAAGATCACCGGGCCCACGAAGGTTCTTCTGGCCAGTCCGGGTCCTTTTTCGCCTAGGTCGTCGGGGCTTTCACCCTGATCCACGAACTTGTCGCAGTCGATCTCGGAACACGGGGGCAATTTGATCGTGGTGAAGTCGTTGGTGGCCAGATTTTCATCTAGCATTTCCTGGATGTCTTTTCCGAAATAAGCCATTTGCTCTTCGGTCAAACGGAAAGGTTCAAGATTAATCCCGGATGAATTGCCTTGCCTTAATTGGGAAGTGATCTGTGAGAAAAGCAGGCGCGTCGATTTACGACGATCTTCGATTTTCTGCTTTAATCTTTCTTCTTCCTCGGCGATTTTCTTCGCGGGGTCGACGGCGGGCCCCGGCGGCGTGGTACCCAATAAATCGTTTTCAGCCTTACGCTTAGTTGCCAAGTCATCAAGGTAACGACCGAAGTTACCGCGTAAAACATTTTCCACTTGTAGCTGGCGCTCGTCGACAGGCTGCAATTCGATTAAGAAATTGGAACGCACGCGCATCATTCGAAGGTCCTGCATCGTAAACTCGACAGGCTGAATGATCACACCATCCGTTGAACGCACTAAAGCTTTCTGGGTGGAGATAAATTCACGCTGCGGAACATCGATCCCCAAGCGACGTAAACGAGTGCGTGCATTTTTCGAGTCCACTTGCTGAACGCCCGAGAGCCTCAACACTTTTTCAGAATCCGACGGAGGCAATATTTCCTTTTGTGATCCGTTCGTTTGCGCCACTTTAAGAGCATCCACGTGGACACCCGCCTGGGCCGGATCTAAATAGTTTTTTTGGATCCCGACTTTCATGTACCAAATACCATCACGCAGAGGTTCGGTCATTTTGCGGGCGTTGACGATGCCTGAGTAACGAAGCACTCGAGGATCGAGTTCCATTAAGACGGTTTTGCGGACTTCGAGCGCCATAAGGGAATCGATATTGTACTGAAAGCGAACGGTGTGATAACCGAAGTCGGCCAAGAAAAAACGTGAGGGAATTTTTTTGCGTGAACGCAAGGTCTTCCAAAATTCAGGTTTAAATTCGCGCTCATCGAAACCGAAAGTAAATTTATCATCCCACGGGTTGATGTAGAAGCGCATGTCGCGCACGAATCCACTATCTTTAGTGATGACTACGTTTCTTTCCAGAAACTGCTCGGGCTGATAGTACTTATGGAAGATCGTGGAGCTCCAACGCAAACATCCGTCTTCGCCCGTTTTCTGATCAGGAATCAGTTCGCCGGTTTCTTTGTATTTGATGACAAACGGCAAACCTACGGGGCGCTCACCGGTAAAGGCGTCCGTAATGCACGTAGAGGCTGTGTAGGTGACCGTTCTTTGAGTCGTGGTTTCACCCGGCTCAACCTGGGCAAATCGTAAATTCAAACGATCGAAGAGGTAAGGCGAATTGTCGGCGCCGTAGTTGAGCTTGCGCATTTCCTCGAAATTTGTGGAACCTTTAAGATAAGCGGCGATATCGCAGGGGCCATCTTCACGGCAATTCTTATTGAGATCACCCGAAAAATTGCTCGACAGATTGCGGAAGGCCCCAAGCTCGTAAATCCCTTCGGCGGGCGCGATCCCGCGGATGCCCTTAGGAATCACTTTGAGCACGAGTTCCAAATTACCTTGCGGCATCCGACCGTGAACCCAAGTGCTGACGTGGGCGATCAATTTGCCGTCAATCACCCGGCCCGTTCCGACGATACCGAGATCCTTGTGTTTTTTCTGAAGCTCGGAGTTATCGCCGCCGGAACTTAAAATCACGCGCTCGTTCAGCTTGGGGCCGGTGTTGTTCAACACCAAATGGGCGATGACGTAGAAGTCACCGTTCATGATCGGTTTGTATTCAGGAACACCCTCTCGATTTTCGAAGCGAACTTTGGGCTTCATGGTGATGTTCATACGCATCAGCGTTCCGGTTTTTTCTTCACCGGTCCGTATGGTTTGAATGTCAACGTCACCAATATAAAGTTGATCTTGCCCCAAAGCTTCGCCCGACAATGCAGCATCGGCTCTTTCCGCTGCAATCATTTGGCTCGGATGCAAAGGTTTATCACGCAGATATCTGAAGGTGTCCCCACCGTCACGACCGCCCGAGCCCACGGCCCACGGATTGATCGCGAGCTTGACCCGTTGTCGGCCCGTATGAACACCGGTGCCCACGATATCGCGCTCAATCACCACCCACTTACTGCGCTTAACGAAATAGGTGAACGGAACAGTTTCGTGCCAGCTAAAGCAACCTTCGCCGGTGGTGGGTGGAACGTCGACGATGCGCTGAAGGGTGCCTGGAATTTCGATGGCAAATTGATGCCCGATGGCTTTTGACCTGGTCGAACGGTCTTCCAAACAGGCGGTGAACCGGTAGCTGACGTCGCGCGGGATTCGCCACACCGAAGCGGTGGTCAAATTGGTCACGGGATCTTTACTTACGGTAGGAACATTAAGGTAAGTCCCATCCCCTTCCATTGATTTTATGCGGAACGTGGCGCTGCCTTCGGTGTTTTGGGGGCCGTTTACGCCATTCGGCTTAGTGTCGGGCTTGGTACAGGCCGTAAGAACCGCTATGGATATGAGGAGAACGGGCAATTTAAAAGGGCGCATACTCAGTCTCCACACCCAGATACAGGATTGATAGGTCACGTTGATTGATGTCGCGATTGATCGGCTCGGCCTGATAATTCTGCGCGAAGATCGAAAAACCTTCTTTTTTGAAGTTCACGTTGGCTTCGATATTGATCCCGCGTCGGTTGGTGTTCCCGAATTTAGACTTGCTGTACGCCGCCACGGTGGAATCGCTTTCGCTAAAATAGGAGCGAAAACGCAAGTCCACTTCGATTTCACCAAAGATCATTTTAGGTCCAACACCAATCAATTGAGCATCGGCCGAATCGCCCGGGGCCTTCAAGTTATGGACGCGCTCGAATTCAAAGACTCCACCCAGCCAGTAGGCACCGCAAAGACAAAAATCGGTGGCCAAATACCAACCTTGGTGATCATACAAAAACCTGGAACCGGCGACGTTTTCACCCTCGCCCAAGTTACCGATCAAGCGGCTATCGGCCACCACTTTGTCCGGAATGTTCGACCAGCTGAAGAGACCAGCGCGGCCTTTCCACTGAAGCAAGTCAAAATGCCGACCTTCAACGACCAGTGTTTGGGTCGTGAAGAACGGCAGCTTTTCTTGGGATTCACGCTCGGTGTTCAATGAATGAGATGTTGGAATCACCTGTTGCGCGACTAAGGCTGCTTTGAAATCACCAACGCCGGCTTTCGCGATGGCCTGCACGCCGGGGAAAGAGCGCAACGAAGAAACTAGAAGTCCCGTACCGTGATAGCCCTGATTCAAAGCCCCGCCACGCAATTGAAAGTTCTCGACGGGATCAAAAGACAAATACCCATCGTACATCCACAGACGACTTTCTTCGCCCGAATCGGAATAGCGTTCTTGCACGCGCGAAGAAAAAATCGAAGCGCGCGGTGAAAGGTGTGCGTTCAACCAAGGCGTGAATTG
>JBEIHA010000322.1:0-3660 GCA_040381635.1 Pseudobdellovibrionaceae bacterium | reverse complement strand
TGACTCGAACTAGATCATCCATCTGGACTCCTTAGTGATTCTAAGGGTTGGGCCTATTGTCCGGTCCACATCGGTCCGATGGACTGTTGTTAAGGAAGGATATCCAGATGAAATATTTGGTCTCGCATCAAGGTCAAGAAACCGGTCCGTATTCGCTCGACGAAATCGTGGGGCAAGTTCGTGAGAAAAAGCTCGAGCTGTTCGACTATATTTTTGATGAGTCTAAACAGGACTGGATACTCCTGATGGAGCACGCCGACCTCGCGGCGAAGTTAAAAAGCAATAAACCACCGCGTCCGCCGCAGTCTTTGCCTGTCGCGCCGGCCACTAATGTCAAAGCCGCTGTGACTGAGGCCAAGCTTGTTGTCGTTCCGGTCCCCAGCGCGGAAACCGTTTCGATGACCTCGGGCACTGACGCTCACACGATTGCTGAGTGGTTTGTACTTAAAGGTGAAAACAAATTTGGCCCCTTCAGCTACACCGACGTCGTCAAGATGTTGCAGCAAAAGGTTGTCTTTCCCTTCGATTTTATCTGGCATGCCGGTCTAGAAGGCTGGAAGCGTGTGGTCGAGCTCAATGACTTTACCGAAGAAAATATCCGTCATCTTTTCGAAGTGGCCGGTAAAAAGAAAAAGGACGTGTTCGTCGAACGTCAGCACAAGCGTAAAAAGTTCGCAGGGAAAGTCATTGTCCACGACAATATGACCTTGTGGAAAGGTGAAGGATTCGAAATCAGTAAAGGCGGAGTCGGCTTGACCATGAAGAATTCCATGGTTGTTCCTGGCCAACAAGTCTTCGTGCACTTTAAGGGCGAAGGACAGCTCCCGGCTTTCAACGCGGTTTGCGAAGTGGTCAGCAAGAAGTTCGTCGACGACGGGACACCCATACAATACGGACTGCGTTTCTTAAGTCTGACTCAAGATGTGCAGGACGAGTTTTATAAGAAAGTGGCCTAGGTTATATGAAAACGAAGCTCCATAGCCTTACTTATAGAAATCTGGTGATCGCCCTAATGCTGGCGGTATCTTCGACTTCCGTTGGAGCGACGGAAAAGAAAAAGTCCGCGAAACCTGTGGTGAAGAAGTCGCCCGCGAAAAAGCCAACGGCGTTGTCTGAAGCGAAGTCCACACCCACAGGCAAAGCGAATTTACCTTTGGCCGAATTGAAACTGGTCGAAGGCGATGAAAAGGGCAACGACCTAAAATCGTTGAAGGCCGAGCTTATGGTCGCCCGCGCCGAAGCGCAGGCCGTGAACCAGGCTCAAATGTTAATCAAAAAGCACGCCGGAACGCCCATGGAACCCGATCTGCATTTCCGTCTTGCGGAATTGTATATGCGTCGTGCAAAGACCGACCGTTTTTTCGAAGTTCACCGCGAGAGCGAGACCATCGTCAGGTTGGCTCCGCGAATCGCTAAAGAATCTTCGAGCCGCGCGACGATCACCAAAGCTGCGGACACTTATGGTTTGATTCAAAAGAAATTCCCACAGTTTCCGCGAATGGATGTTGTGATCTACAATCACGCTTTTTCCCGTCAGACTTTGGGACAAGAAAAAGACGCCGAACAGCTTTATAACCAATTGGTCGCTAAGTATCCGAACTCTTTTTTGGTGCCCGATGCGCACTTAGCACTGGGTGAAATCGTATTCGGGCGCAACCAGTTTTCCGCAGCACTCGCGCACTTTGATGCCATTCGCGCTTACCCGAAATCACGCGTTTATCCCTATGGTTTATACAAGGCCGCTTGGACTCACTACAACATGCGTGATGCCGCCTTGGGTTTGAAGAAGCTCGAAGAGGTCGTCGCTTTCGGGAAGTACGTTGCGGCCAACAAAATCGACGCACGTTTGGATTTACGTAAAGAAGCTTTGAATGACATGACCTTATTTTATGAAGATGTTTTCTCTTCCAAAGACGCCTTCGCCTATTTCAAAGAACAAGCCGGGGAGCAAGAAGTCGGTCCCATTCTCTTAAGAATGGGCAGCTTGTACGAACGCCACTCGCGCTTTAATGATCAGCGCGTGGTGCTGGATAAGTTCATTGAAGAGTTACCCAAGTCACCGCTTTTGCCAAAAGTGCACAATGATCTAGTGGTGGCCTACGATCAGCTTCGTCAGAAAGATCAGTCCATTGAACGTCTAGCTAAATTCAGCGAGCTTTGCCAGCCCAGCAGTGCTTGGGCCAAAGCTCAAGGGAAGTCGGTCCAGGAAACAAAGTCCGTCTACTCAGAATGCACGGCCTCGCTCAGCGAGACTTCAAACCGATTGGCTAAGAAATGGCTCAGGGCTTGGAAGAAGTTACCATCGGACACGTCTTACGCCGACGCTTCTGAAAAAGCCTTTGGTGTCTATTTGGCTATTCCTGCGGACACAGAAGAATACAGACAATCGCGTTTCGCTTACGCGGAGTTGTTGTTCTCGCGCAATAAATTCCGCGAGGCTTCAGCTCAATACGCGCAAGTTAGCAAAACCGGAGCCCCCGGCGAGCTCACTCACAATGCTTCGTACGCGGCCGTACTTTCCCTTGAAAAAGCGGTTGGCGAGAAATGGTCCAACGAAGACGAAAAAACCTTTCATGAATTGGCGCAAGCTTATGTGTCGAAGAATCCCAAAGGCCAGTATCGCTTGGATATCGAATACAAGATGGGGCTTTTGGCTTACGAAAAAGAGCGTTTTCTAGAGGCGGCACCGATCTTCTTGCGATTGGGCAAAGAGTTTCCTATGGTGGAAAAGGGCCAAAAATCCCAAGACCTTTTTTTGGATATCCTGAATATCAAAAAAGACTACCGCGGCGTTCGCAATTATGCGCAAGAACTTCTGAAACTGAACTTCGAACCGTCCCGCGAACTGAAGATGCGCAAGCTTTATGAGCAGGCGTATTTTTTAGAAGTTCAGGGGATGGAAGAAAAGCAGAACTTCAAAGGTGCCCTCGCGGAATACCAGGTCTTCGCCAAGCAAAACCCGAATTCCGAGCTGACTGAAAAGGCAATGTGGAATTCCATGCAGTTGCATTACAAATTGAATGACGCATGGAACGGCGCTAAGGCGGGCGAAGAGTTTGCAGTCAAATTTTCGAAATCATCGAATGCGACCAATGCACTTTTAAGATCTGCGCAGACCTTCGAACAAATGGGTCAGTTGACCGAAGCGGCACGCGTGTTAGAAGTTCTGGCGGTTCGCGACGAAAAATCGGCCACTCGCTGGAGAGAATTGGCCGCCGATTTCTATTCGATGGACAACAATGCTGTGAACGCCCGCAGGCTCTACGCGGAGCTAAAGAATCAAGGCAATCAGGAAGCGCGAACGCGCATGTTAAACAAGCTAGAAGCGGTGGAAAAGCAATATGGAACGCCCGAATCCCATGCCGCTATCTTAAAGACTTTGATCGATCTGAATATCCAGCCTCAAGCCAATTTGGCTAAGGTGGCCATGGTCGAAAAGGATCTTGAAAAAGGCCGCAATGAAGAGGCCTTCAACCAGGCCCGTCGCTATCTGGGTGCCGGTATGAACGCCAACCAAAAGGCGAGGCTGCGCTTGGTTCAGGCGAAGATTCTGGAACAGGAATTTTTGAAAGCCAGCATCAAGGCCCGCGCTGAGCGTGTGGGTACAGTCCTTGCGATCAAGACCGAAAAGCTGCAGAAAGCACAAGAAGCATTTCAAAG
>JBEIHA010000321.1:0-3667 GCA_040381635.1 Pseudobdellovibrionaceae bacterium | reverse complement strand
CTGGATCAAGTTCTCAAGCTTGCAACACGAGCCCGTGTGATTGCAATTTACCTTGGGGCGGCACTTTAACTAACGGCAATAGTGTGACCGCCTACTCGTCCTCTAGCGCCTTATTCCCAACCACCTGCGCAAGCCTCGCACAGACTCGCACCTGTAGCACAGGTGTCTTGAGCGGTTCATTTTCTAATCAGGCCTGCACCCAAAACTACACCTACGATTGGCAAGTCAGCGGCTGGTTCGGCTGTAGCGCTTCATGGAACACCGACGGTTGGAGTTCATGCTCGAACTCATCTTGCAGCGGCGGTTCGCAAACTCGCTCGGTTTGGTGTAGCGGTGGGTCTGAATCACGATCCGTCAGTTGCTTACGCAATGATGGCGCAACCGTGGCGGATGGCTTTTGCAATGCGGGAACCAGGCCGTCGAGTTCGCAGGCCTGCAGTTGCTCGGGCGGCGCGCCAAGTTCATCGCAGGCTTGTAGCGCTGGGACGCCTTGCCGATTAACATGGAGTACGTGGTGGTGGCCTGCACCGAGTTGTAATCCGGGCGGTCATGGGAATGCTGGCTTCGATCCGCATGGCGCAAGTTGTGGATCACCCGGCAGCACCAATTCAACGTATTGGTTTACACTTCCAATATCGTGCGGCGGCAGTGGGATGGAGAAAATCGGCAACACTTACACCTGCACATTTTGTCCCTCGGGCGTCTGGTACACTTGCGCGCCCGTCAACCCGACGGTCTGCTGCTCGCCGTAATTTGATTTTTTCAAATTGCCACTCGTGATCTGTTTGAGGCGGGTGGGTCTATGCTTCCAATGCACTTGCCAAGCGGACCCGTTTCAAAGCAATCTTTAGGCATGAGCTTTCGTCTCGCCTTAGTTTTAACGTTGATTGTCATGCAGTTGGTATTTGCGGGATCGTTGCTTTATATCTTCACGCTCCTCGTGCGACCAGAGCTCCGCGCCCAGGCGCAAGAATCCGTTTTACAACGCGCCACTGACGCGCGCGATAGGCTTGTCGATCAGCTTCTTTATCGCCGAGTGCGCGTACAAAATTGGCTGGATATTGGCAATCCCGATGCGGCATCCGCTGAAGCGCTAAGGAAAGACCTGGACCTAGAGGCTTTGGTTCTCTACCGTGCAGAAGCCGCTCGTTTCCGGCCCGACTTAGCCATCGGGGCTACCCCGGAAATTCAGGCGAGCTTAGCGCAGCAGATCGATGTTTCAGCAAACGCCAAGCTAGTCAGCACGTCAGGCCAAGTTTGGATTCTTTTTTCGGGGCCCGACCGAGCGGTCGCTCTGCGCGTCGATTTGAACAAGATTTTTCGCGCCGACGAGCGCTTCGCAATCCTGAGCCAGGGCGAGGGCAATGAACTTCAAGCCAATCGATTAGCGATCAGTGCCCTTGAGCGTGAACGAATCGTTAAGCTGACCTCCAAGGGCTCGCGCTTGAGTTGGACAGAAAACAATCCCAAGCCCGGCGGCGAGGGCTACACGGTCACGCCAATTCCAGAGTTCCAGGTGGCGATGATCTTGGCGGCCGAGCCCGGCCGAATGGACGCGAAGTGGAACACGCTGCTTCGGTTGTTTTTGGCCGCCGTGCTCATCAATTGCGGCTTGTCACTAGTTATCGGCCTAACGTTAACCGGGCGACTTTCAAGTGGGCTCGAACGATTAGTCCAAGTGACCAAAACCGTTGCTAGTGGCGAGTTAAACGTGAAACTTGTAGAAACAGGGTTTAGCGAACTGAGCGATTTCGGCCGCTCCCTTCGAGCTATGGCGGCGCAGTTACAAACCGCGCTTGCGGCGAAGCTGCACACCGTGCGCCTTGAATCCGAGCTCAAGACCGCCGAGGCCGTTCAATCGGCTCTCTTACCTAGCGAGCCCTACAGCCTGGAGCGCATCGAAGTCGCGGGTTTCAATCGTATGGCGAGCCAGTGCGGTGGCGATCTTTGGGGAACTTGGTTGGCGGGGAGTGCAACTAAATTTGTTTATGTTCTGGATGTCACTGGTCACGGCGTGGCCTCGGCTTTGATCAGTTCGGCGGCGCGTGCCTCCATCGCGACTTGCGAGCTGTACGACACCGCAAGCTTAAATGACGTGGCGGCCCTAATCGACCATTCCGTAAAAATCATCGGCAAAAATCGCTACACCATCACCGGATTCATCGCTAAAGTTGATACCGAGTCGGGATTAGTGAGCTATCTTAACCTTAGCCACCCGGCGCCCTACATTTTGAAAGTCAATTCGAATAGATCCATGAAGGACATCGCCGTTCTTCCTGAACATAATAACCCACCCCTTGGTCAGATTGAAAACGTTCAATCATTAAAGATCGATCAGCTTAAATTGGACCCGGGTGATTCATTGATCGTGCTTACGGACGGGATATTTGAGCTGCTCGACGTCAAGCAAAAGCCAGTCACCGAACGTATTTTCATTAAACATCTCGTCGAAGTTGACGCGAATGAAACCATAGGTAAAACGGCGATCGATCGATTAAATCAACTGGTCTCGCAATTAATGAAAGCCAACCAGGGCGTGGAACTAAAGGACGATGTCACTTTGGTTTGGATGCGCCGCTAGGTGCCGCTGCGTTCGAACGAATGACTTCAAAGGCCGCCGGGCGGGACCAATCTGAAAAAGGTTTTCGAGCCTCGCTGAGCTGACGCACACGCCAGAAATAGGTTTTTGGTTCGGGCGCGAGCTGCAAAAAATATTTAAGCTCGTTGGTTTGCTCGGTTTTCAGCACCGATGTGAATTCGGCTGAGTGTGATACCTGAAGCTCATAGCTTCCCTTTTCCAAATTCTGTTTGGACCAGCTTAGCCAAATCCATGGCTTTGATTTGGTGGTCAAGTAAACACTCTTGGCGCTGGTCAGCCCCCAATCCATCGAGGCGCCGGTCAACACCGTGGGCTCGCAGGACCGCTCGATGTTTCGCCATAAGGACCATTCACCCAAGGGCTTACCGTCTTGGCGCAAAGGCCTAAGCCTAGCGCGGCGGCTGACATTCACTGGTTCAATAGGAATTCCAGAAGCGAACTTCATTCTGTCATAAGTGATCGCGGGCGAACCCTCGAGCTCAAGTTCAATGCGGTCATAGATCGACCCGTCGCTGACCAACAACTTCTTCAAATCAAGAAGTGCCAAAAAGCCGCCCGCATAAGGTTCATATCGGAAGTCGATCGAAATCGGCGGCGATTTTACGGCCAGATCCGAGGTTGGTCGCCAGCTCAATCGCACTTCACCGGCGCGACGTGGACAAAAGCTCATTTTTTCCAAGAAATTGCTGAAGTAAGTCGCGCCGTCAGAATACTCTTCAATCAGCACGGCTGACCCAGAGTAATTTTGTGGTAAGCGAAGAGCGACCGGCGATCCACAGGCACCAGACGGGATCGGGGAGTACGGGGCCGTGGCCGTTCCGGTACGAATGGCTTTCAAAGAGTCTTCCCAAACTAGCTTCACAGGCTCAAAGACGACAAACTCTTCTTCTCCGCGTTTAGCATGAGCGCTCAATTCCACACGACCCTGCGCGGCCCAAGCCTCGGGGGGATCGAGAATGGTTGGCGAAACCGCGGTCTTCTTTTGTTTACGTACTCCGTTCCACGTGTAGTCTAAGTGAACCGAGTAATAGGCACCAGACGGGATCGGGGAGTACGGGGCCGTGGCCG
>JBEIHA010000320.1:0-3671 GCA_040381635.1 Pseudobdellovibrionaceae bacterium | reverse complement strand
GCTGCTAAAATTTCAATAGAACAGCTTTCGAATCTAGGAAAAAAAGTTCGCGCTAAATTGGTTGTCGAAGAAGACTTAAAGGAAGCTAGGGTGGTGACCCGAAACTTTGAAGCGAGTTACGACAACGGCCACTTAAAACCGCTTGCCGACCGCATGCCTATTTTGAAGGTGTTTCCGTTCGCGCGCCGTAAGGCCTTGCTGCAGGAATACTTCATTCCGCGCGCTCACATTGGCGAATTTATGGCGAAGCTAAAGACGATTTTTTTGGAGAACGACGTAAATATCTCGAATGTTTCGATCCGCCACGTGCCGGCGAATACCGAATCGCTTCTCGCGTGGTCCAGGGTGGACTCTTTCGCAGTGGTTGTTTACTACACGCAGCCTTACGGCCACGATCGCGGCAAAAATCTGCAAAAAGCGAAGGACTGGACGCGCGAAATGATCGCCGAGGTCGAGCGTCTGGGCGGAAGCTTCTATCTCCCTTACCAAATTTATGCGACCCGCGATCAATTCAATAACGCTTACCCCAAGCACGACAAATTTTTTGCGCTAAAAAAGAAATATGATCCCAGCGGCAAGTTTGATAATTCGCTTTGGGAGCAGTACCGGTTAAGCGAAGACACTTTTTATTACCGCGACTTGCTCGCATCCCCTGAAGGCAAACAGGAGCTCGTCGCCTATTTCACGAATATCTTCAGCATCAATAACCCTGAGCGTTTTCTGACCGCGGTTGAAGAGGCCATGCGTAACACTCAAACCGCCCGGCGCGAATTGAACGATCGCAACATCTACGATGAATTGGTCCGCATTCTTCCGAAATACGCGAATGGTTTTTTGAAACGAACCGCCGAAACTATCAAAGCATTGCGCGTTCAGCAGACGGAAATGGCGCGACAAACCGTTAAGGCCTTGAAAGAGGTCGGGGTCGAACACGTCGACGGTTACGTAGAAATCGGTTCACCGGGACGTTACGTTTGGCCGTTGAAGAAACTTATGCCGATCTCGGGAAAAATCACGGTCGCCAGCTTCTTGTTTGGCGCGGGCGATTGGATTGAGACAAGCTTCGGCTTTAAAGTCCCTGCCGTTGCCATAGCCAATAAAGTAAAGATGTCGAACTACGACATGTTCACTCAAGGCGAAATCGCGAACGAAAGCGTTGATCTAGCCACGATGTTCGTCGGACTACACCATTGCCCGCCCGAAAAATTGCACGCCTTCGTTGCGTCAATCAATCGTATCTTACGTGTCGGCGGCAAATTCGTTTTGCGTGATCACGCCGCCGATGACCACAAAATTGCGATGGCGTTCCTTGCTCACTCCACCTACAACGCGGGTCTTCAATTGTCCTATGACGAAGAGCTTTCGGAAGTTCGTAATCTGCAGCCTTTAGATTATTGGTATCGGTTGATGGAAAAGGCAGGCTTCAAAAAAGTAGGCAACAATCACCTGCAGGACGGTGATCCCACCGGAAACACGCTGATGGTTTTCGAAAAGATTCGGCGCACGCCCGAGGTTGAGGCCGACATTCTTGCCTCAATGTCGGGAATGGAAGCTCCCTATCATGATTTGAATGCGCTTCCGGGCTACCATCGCCCGCAATCCAATACCTACATGACTCAAGCTGAATGGTTTTTGGTCGACGTCTTCAAGGAACTCGGCACCTTCACGCGCAATTCACCTTGGCAAGAATTTCCGTTCGAGAAATTCATCGACCTTTACGGAAAAATCTATGGCTCGGCCCGTGATTTTGCCCGTCGCGAGGGTCTGACCGATCGTAAGGCATTTAAAGAATACGACGAGATGGACAAGCAGCTCATGCAAGGGATGAACGGATTGTTCAAAGTCATGCAGTGGGCCGCCAAACGTGCACCTCATCAGCCGGCCGGGCCCGACGGCTTGCGCACTCAAGCGTTCCTCAGCCAGTTTTTTACCGATTACGCGGAATTCATGACCCACACCCCTTGGTACATGTTTCCCCACCGCAAAACCTTGGCCGACTTAGCTGACAAACAGCGTGTCGCCGGATCGGGCCGCCTGGATGATCAGGCGAACTCCCTTTACCGCCAGGCGCGTTTGATGTTTACGGCGATGGATTTAGTAGCGGCATTCACGCGCCGTTCGATGGGCGATGCGAAAGTCGATCCGAACACATCGTTCTTGCTCGAGGTCAACGAATCGGCGCCATCGGCCCTCGAGGCCGACGAGAAAATTGAACTCGAACGTCTATCCAAAGATCTGGTCCTCGCGCGCACGGGCCGGTACATGCCTTTTACCCGCGCGATGGAGAAATTAGCCGACGGCGACGCTAAACTTGTCCAGGTCGCGGGCAATACGCATATCTCCGTGTTGCTGCGCACGGGCGGAGGGGACCTTGCTGGGTTGCGCGTACCTTTCGAAGATGTACTCGCCTATCAATATCCGTCCGCCATGTTCAGCGGTGGCGACAAATCCCGATTCCACATGGTTCGGGTGAAAGTTTCGGATCTGCCGCAGTTTTTAAAACAGGTGCGCCAGAAAGGCGCCGAGATCGTTCGCGTGCACGATTACTAGTCGTTTGCTTAATCGGTTGCCCGGGGGCATAGGGATCGCCGCGGTGATTACGGAACTGCAACATATCTGGTTCGGGAATTGCCTCACTATTGCAGATCTGGTAATTGACCAACAAATTGAATTTACGTGGACCAGAGGAGAACTCAATGTCTAAGCTCTTTGCGATGATTGCCACTTTGTTCATAACTTCTACACCGGCTATGGCAGCGCCAAGCGCATGCTTGTCGGGTATCGTGGAGGCTAAAGGTTGGGCTGACTTGACCTCTGAGCAAATAGAATGCGTTGGGCAATCAGAAGAAGCGAACGCTGGCTTGATCGGTCTGTGTAGTTCTAATCAAAAAGATTTTTCCAATACTTACAAAATTTATCGTGGATACGAAGTAAGCTATAAGGAAGCTTTCCAAGTTTTCCAGAGTTCAACAGATGAGTCGACCAGAATTCAAGCGCGAGCAAACATGCTTCAAATTGATCGCGACTGGAGGCTTTCCGGATTCAAAAGAGAAGTGGCCGCTTTCTTTGAGCCGCTTTGGCGCGCTAAATCCTCGTGTCAGGGTCGATAATCGAAATACAAGGATTAACTGAGTTTAGTTTAGTCGCGGAATCAGCAATTCTCGGTCAGGAGTTCAGTTGGCGTCGATAGCGGTGATCCAAGTAAATTCACAAAAATTTTTCGTAAAGTTTAGCAACGCGCAAGATTTTAAAGGGCAACTGTCTGATCAGGTCGAGACTTTTACTACTAACGACTGGTAGGAGCCCCTCCCGTGGGCAGTGAAGTTGGACCTGAGCGAACCTTGGAAATCGTTTGGCAAACTGCAATGCCAGTCACGGCACCAGGTATGACCTTCTTGCCGGATCCAGCAGGCGCATCCATTTCTCTGACCACTGAATGTGCCTTGGCATAGTTTTCAGTCGCCCGATCCAATTCCAGCTTTACCGGATCATATTGTGAGCTCTTGAATCTTTCGTAAGCTCCGTCCGGTGCCCAACCACCAGGCGCCACTTTAATTGGTGTGTCTACCCTTTTCATTTCGCGAACGACGTACTCCAACTCTTCTTGCATGCGTTGACCGCGGGCCACCAACTCTTTGGCGCTATATTTGGAGTTGGCGCCTCTGAAATCG
>JBEIHA010000319.1:0-3706 GCA_040381635.1 Pseudobdellovibrionaceae bacterium | reverse complement strand
GGTAGGCCATTACCCCACCAACAAACTAATCTCACGCGGACTCATCCTTTAGTGATAAATCTTTAACCTCTGTTTCCTCGGAAACTGTGGTCTTATGCGGTATTAGCCTACCTTTCGGTAGGTTATTCCCCGCTAAAGGGCAGATTATCCACGCGTTACTCACCCGTGCGCCACTAGTACAATACCCGAAGGTACTTCCTCGTTCGACTTGCATGTATTAGGCACGCCGCCAGCGTTTGTTCTGAGCCAGAATCAAACTCTTCAATTAAAAGCTTAAATATTAGACGTACACCGAAGTGGACGCCTGACATTAAATTTTAAAATTCGAACTTTGATCTAGCGACAAACTAAACTGACTTAAAAAACTAATCAGAATAATCGGCAGACTCTTGCGAGTCTGTAAAAATTCAAAAAAATATTCGAGTACATATGAATTTGTACGCTATCCAAAATATTTTACTGACCCAACCATTTTCAAATGATGTTTGCCGAGGCAAACATCAAAAGATCAAAGCTGGGACCAAATATCATGATAGCTAGCTATTTAGTTTTCAAAGAGCGAAAGTTTTCGAGAACTCAGGGTTCTATTACAGGTACTTAGTGCGGTCAATGATCGTAAAAAGTTTTTTTCACTTTTTACTCTGAGGGTCAAACCTAGGTCGAAACTTCGGGAAACCTTCAGAACATCGCCAGACAAGACGTCCGGAGCAAGTACCTAAAACCAAGAGAGTGGGCAATCTGCACTACTCATTCTCTTTCCGCAACCCGTTTTTTCGGGCCAATCAAAAATCTTTTTACGAGATTTGAGAGGGTTTGGTGGAGGCAACAGGGATCGAACCTGCGACCTTCTGAATGCAAATCAGATGCTCTCCCAACTGAGCTATGCCCCCAAACCATGACGGACAGGGGCTTAAAATGTCTTATTTAAGGGAGTTAGGTCAAACGAATTAAGCGGAGGCTTTCGTATTTTTGTTCAAACCCTGCATCCACATACGTTCGGGCGTTGTGTCGAAGCCCACGGCTTCGGCACCGCGGAGGACGGAATCGAAGACTTTCTTAAGAACATCGAGCTCTTCGGGCTGGGCTGGAGTGGTGCTCATGGTGTCTTCAATGGCTTCGACCACGGACAATAGATCAGGAGTGGTGACGACTTTGGGAAGCTTGCCCAGGTCCAAACCCCTGCTGGGCGCGGGTTTGAAGCCGATCAGGTTCTGCGTAAGAAGGATTTTTTTGCCGGAAAGGAAGTTTACCTGAAGAAATTTGTGGCCGTCGGAATCAATGCGCGAAATCACTTCTTCTAGCTCGGCGATCGGGAACTGGATATTTTTACCGTCGGCCGTTTGCTTGATATGGAGCTTTTCGTTGTCGGCCAGCTTGGATTTCAGGCCCGAGCTCTTGGCGACAAATTCGTTGATTTGCTGCATTTGCTCGAATTTTGAGTTGGCGTCTGTCTGGCTCAAACTTGAATACTCCCATTACATTTCACATTTTACTCTTCGCCTATCTTAAATGAACACTTGAGGCGACCAGATGTTTTTTAGAGTATTGTCCTGTATGAATCTGGGGCGCTGGCGGGAAAAGGATTCATCTCGAGACACTTTGCCCTGGAAGTGCTAAATCATTGGTCGGTTTTTGAATGAAGAATGGAGCCCCGAAATGCTGATTAGCCGCTGGCAAGCGCCGATTCTACCCACTCGTCAACAGATGGCCTTGATGCTCGAGAGTGAAGGGCTGGAACCCATTGAAGAGATTTTCCCTACGGGCGCTGAGGTGGGTGACCACCGCCATCCGTTCGACGAGGTTCGCATCGTGGTTTCGGGACAACTGCGTTTAGACATTGCCGGAAACCGTTTGTTGCTGCGTGCCGGTGATCGGATTCTGATTCCCGCGAACACCCGACACTCAAAGCAAGCCGATGGTGACGAAGTCTGCGTTTGCCTTTGCGCCATGAAAGCGGACTAGTCCGCGGGTCGCCCTTTCATCCAATCTAAATATTGTTTCATGGTTTTTTCGAACCCCAGCGCCTTAAGCTCGTAAAAGGTTTGGCCGCGCAATTCTTCGGGCAAAAACTGCATTTCTTGCCAGCCGGTTGGGCCTTCGTGCGCATATTTGTAGCCTTCTCCGTACCCTTGTTGCTGGTTCAGCTTCGTTTTGCTGGACCTCAAAGACAATGGGATCGGAAGCGTTCCGGTTTTTTCGACGGTCGCCATCGCCTTGTTGAAGGCCAAGTAGGATGCATTGGACTTAGGGGCACAAGCTAAATAGGTGGCGACCTGGGCGAGGCTGATCCCGGCCTCGGGCATTCCCACAAGTTCGACGGCCTGCAGGCCCGCCACGGCCACCGAAATTCCGCGCGGGTCCGCATTGCCGATGTCTTCACTCGCGAGGATCACGAGCCGACGAGCGATGAATACGGGGTCTTCTCCGCCCTTGAGCATGCGGGCCATGTAGTAAATTGCGGCGTCCGGGTCGCTGCCTCGGACGCTTTTGATAAAGGCACTGATGGTGTCATAATGTTCGTCCGATTTTTTATCGTAGCGTAAGGCGGGTTTTTGCAGAATTTCGGCCAGGTCTTCGCGGCCCAGAGGGTCCGAGCCCAACTGGCGATGAGCGGCCAAAGTATCCATCGCCGTCAGCATCTTACGTGCATCCCCGTCGGCGAATTCCAATAATGAGCTTTTGCCATCGGCGTTTAGGAAATGATCGGACTCTAAATTGAGCTCTTTTACGGCCCTTTCGAAAATGCCTTCGAGGTCTTCATCATTGAGACGATGAAGGACGATGACTCTGGATCGACTGAGTAAGGCGGAGTTGAGTTCGTAGCTGGGGTTTTCAGTGGTCGCGCCGATCAAGATAAAATCGCCGGCTTCGGTGAACGGCAGGAGTACATCTTGCTGTCCCTTGTTGAGACGGTGGATTTCATCGATAAAAATCAGTGTCCGTCCGAGGCCTTGAATTTTTCGATCGTGGGATTGTTCGCCCAGTTCGCGGATTTCTTTGGCGCCGGTTTCTACGGCGTTGAGGTTGATGAAGTGCATTTTAGAATGCTCGGCAATAATCCGCGCCAAGGTCGTCTTTCCGCTACCCGGAGGCCCCCACAATATAATGTTGGGCAGCTGTTCGGGCTTGGCCAGAAACGGGGCCAAGACTTTACGGACATTGGACTGCCCCCGGAAATCTTCTAACCGGGAGGGGCGCAACCTTTCCGCCAGGGGGGCGCCGATGTTCGATTTTGAGACGGCTTCAAAAAGTTCCACGCCGTAGGTCTAGCGGGAGGCTTAGATTCTGGCAAGGTCTGGAATTTTAGCTGGGATTTGCCGATATGCCTAATGGAGGATGTCCATGAACTTTAGCCACCGTGCATTTCACATCATGATCAGTTCACTTGCCGTCATCCTGCTTGCGAGTTGCGGCGGCAATAAGTCGAAATCCCAGCTGACCAGTTTGACGATCAATCCGAGTAAACCTATCGTTATCTCCGCCGATGCCTCGATTGACGGAGATAAAAAGATTAAGGGCCCTTGGTTTCAATTCGGTCTGGCGATGACCAACAACACAACGGAAAAGATCACGATTGTGGCGCTTGAATTGGAGATTTTCAGCCAGGGCGCGACCGGTATCACCGAATCGCGCACCGTGGCCTTTACTCCCGGAGAGTTCAACTTCACCATCGGCGAAGACCGTGAATGTAAATTCACCACCTTTG
>JBEIHA010000318.1:0-3726 GCA_040381635.1 Pseudobdellovibrionaceae bacterium | reverse complement strand
GCCATTCCTTTCAGCGGCTAGAGGAGAATCAATGCAAGAAGCTTTTGGAAAGTTTTCTGAAACTTTTATTCAAGATGCAGCTGGGGAGGGTAGCTTTCCGTTTATAGTTGCTGGGCAAGCATTAGCTAGCAAGTCCATGCCTAGCCACGATTTGGAAAAGAGCGCGCGCACCACAAGCGGACAGCGCGATACTGAACGAAGCAGCAGCGGCACTTCTGATCAGCAACAGCGGAATCAGAAGGGCAACGTCAACAAAAGCCAAAGCAAAGATATTGACGAGTGATTTTCCAAAAGGGGCGTTTTTAACGCCCCTTTTGATTTTGAACATTCAGCGTGGTTTCGAAATAGCGAGACAAACGCACAAAGGGTAGACCGATTAAAAAGTAAACGCCCGCAGTCAGCAAACCAATACCCAAATAATCAAAATAGGTTGAGGCCAATTGCCCGTATGTGGACGTGAGCTCAACCATCGTGATGACCGACACCAGCGAAGAATCTTTCAGCAGCGCGATAAAGTCGTTGGTCACCGGCGGGATCACCACGCGGATCGCCTGCGGCAAGATGATGTGTCTTAACGATTGAAATTGGGACATACCCAAAGCTTGGGACGCATCCATTTGCGCCTTCGGAATGGACAAAATTCCAGCACGGTAATTTTCGGCCTCACATGCCCCGTAATTTAATCCCAACCCAAGCACAGCCGCGACAAAAGGATCAAAACGAATTCCCAAATGGGGAAGTCCGTAGAAAATCAAAAAAAGCTGAATCAAAAGCGGCGTACCGCGAAACACTTCGACGAACGCAATACTTAGCCAACGCAAAGGCAGAGGACCATACAAGCGCACCAGTGCCGTAAGTAAACCGACGATAATCGCGAGCGTCATCGCCAACACCGAGATTTGCAAAGTCATCAGTGCGCCCTTAGCGAGCAAAGGTAAAAAACCGACGTAACGCTTGATTCGCTCGGAAAACCGAATCGGCTTCCACGCGGTTTTCAGATATTCTTCGTAGGCCAGGGCCGGGGTTTCGGGGGCGATGCTCATCTTCCATTGATTCGCGGTTTTTGCATTCCAAAGTCCCCAGCGTTCCAAAATACGGCGGATGGTTCCATCGGATGACAACTTGCGGACGGCTTTGTCGATCTTCTGGGTGAGCTCTTTGTCTTCCAGGCGAGTGGCGATCCCGTATTCCATATGGCCGACCGTTGGGCCTACGATTTTTAACATCGGGTTGGGTTTACCGTAATAAAGCGCGATCGCCTCATCCATAAATACGGCGTCGATGCGGCCCAAGGCTAAATCGCTGTAGGCGTGCACTTCTTCGCTGTAGGTGACCATTTCAAACGGAAATTCCTGCTGTGCTAAAATTCTTTGGGCCAGCGAACCGACCAAGGTTCCGATCTTTCGCTCTTTTGCGCTTTCCAAAGAATCGATTTTGGTTTCGTCCTTACGAACGGTCATGACCACCGAAGTGACATAATAAGGCGGAGAAAAATTCACCACCTGCGCGCGATCCGGCGTGATCTCTAGCCCGTTGACGACGATGTCGTAATCTTTGCGCTTTAGGCCTTCAGTTAAACCTTCCCAGTTGTTTTGAAAGGATTGTGCTTCCATTCCCGTTTCGCGGGCGATGGCCGCAACGATTTCGGCTTCGAAGCCCACGATCTGTTCGGGATTCTTTGGATCTTTGAACGAGTACGGGGCGCCGCTTTCGAAATCTGCACCCCAACGCAGCGTCGTGGTCGCCGCTGCGCGAGAATCGAGAATCGAAAATAGAGTGAGAACGAAGACGAAGAGAGTTTTTGTCATAAGAAGTGTTTTAGGAAGGTGCGGGTGCGTTCGTCTTGGGGGTTAGTGAAGATTTGGCTGGGGGGACCTTGTTCGACGATCTTGCCGGCTTCGATGTAGACGATGCGGTCGGCGACGTCGCGGGCGAAACGCATTTCATGGGTGACGACGATTTGGGTCATGCCCTCTTTATCGAGCTGCTTCATCACGCGCAACACTTCGTCCACCAATGTGGGATCGAGCGCGCTGGTGGGTTCGTCGTACAACAAAACTTTGGGGGACATCGCCAGGGCCCGCGCGATCGCCGCGCGCTGTTGTTGGCCGCCCGAAATTTCACAGGGGTAATGATCGTGCTTGTCTTCTAGACCCACCTTGCGCAGCAGATCTAGCGCCGTGATCTCGGCCTGCGCATTGTCCACGTCCAAGACCACTTTCTGCGCAATCTTTAGGTTTTCAAGAATCGTTAAGTGGGGAAAGAGATTAAAGCTTTGAAAAACCATTCCCACTTTTTGCCGGACGGCCAGCGCGCGCTGATTAAAAATTTTTTCGCCGATAGCGCGCGGGGAAAGCAAAGTCGTATTGAAAATTTGGATGCGCCCATCGTCGATGCTCTCGAGCCCATTCAGACAGCGCAGCAACGTAGATTTTCCACAGCCCGAAGGACCGATCAAGGCGACCAGATCGCCTTCGTCGGCTTCCAGGCTAATGCCGTCGACGACGATGCGCTGATTGAAGTTTTTCTTCACGTTGTGAGCTGTAACAATCATTTCGGCGGACAATAGTCGATATTAGCCTCGAGTCAACAAAGCCGCCCACTCGGAATGCGGAGAATGCGGAAACTGATTGATCGCCCGCAGACGATCACGCCGGTAACCCAGGCTTTCGAGGCGAGCGAGATCCGCCACGAAGGATTCCGTGAAGCAGGAAACATAAACAATGACGGAGGGTTTGTTGCCGTCCTCCAACACCGAAAGCACTTCACGAAGGCCCGCGCGCGGTGGATCGACCAAAAGCCCGCGCCCCTCGAGACTGGGTAAAGTTTTGCTCTTCAAGTACACATCCGCGCGCGAGAGCTTTACGTTAGCGGGAAGATTTTTTTGCAATCCTTCGATGGCCAGCGGGTCCATCTCGACCGCTTCGATGCTCATCCCGGCGGAAGCCAGTGCTAAGGTGAAGTTCCCGTTGCCGCAGAACAATTCCACCCAAGTCCTTACGCCCGACTCCCTCGCCAGTTCCAAGACCGCGCCGACCAAAGCACGATTGGCTTCAAAACCGCTTTGCGAAAAGCCCCCTACGGGTCCGTACAAGGGAATCGCCGATCCGTTGCCTGAGTAAGTTTCAAACCAGGCCCGCAGCTCAGGATCGACCAGTTTTGGCAGGTCGTCTTTCCAAATCAGATGTTTGCGGCGCTGCCCGATTTCAACGAAAGCGATCGAAGACAGCCAGCGGAGATAGTCTTTTTCTTCGAACAAAGTTCTTACGTCCTGATTGGCGAAATCCAACCACACACCCCACTCCCCTTTGGGGGACACGCGCAGACGCACGCTTCCCTTACCGATCGGGGGCTTGCGTGAACGATAGGTTTTGAAGAAATCTTCAAGAGCAGGGCTCATCATCGCGCAGGATTCGATATCGAGGATCGAACGCTCGTTGGATTTATAAAGTCCTAATCGGCCCTCTTCCCAAACCAGGTCTGCCTTGTCGCGAACACGATTTAGGGGTGCGTAAACGAAGTCGGCGCCGGGAAATAGAGCTCGAACTTCATTTAACTTTTCTTGATTTTGCTCCGTGAGGGGCCGACCCGCCCAAGCGCAGCCGCCGCACACGCCGGAATAGGGACAATCCAATACTCTTGTATCCATGTGCCAGCAATCACTTGCAATTTCGTTTCCTAAGGCGCGCCGTACCCTGCGGGGTACGGCGCGCCTCCCAGAACACG
>JBEIHA010000317.1:0-3733 GCA_040381635.1 Pseudobdellovibrionaceae bacterium | reverse complement strand
CTGACCCAAACGCTATTACCACTGATCCGCAAAAGCGAAGCCGGCCGCATCGTGAATCTCTCCAGCATTTTGGCGTCACTGACATTGCACTCAAATCCGAAGAGCCCGATCTACGACAGCAAACTGTTCGCGTACAATTCGTCGAAGACCGCATTGAATGCCTTCACCGTGCATCTTGCGCATGAGTTGAAGGACACCAACATTAAGGTGAATAGTGCACACCCAGGTTGGGTGAAGACCGAGATGGGTGGCCCGAATGCAACGATGGAGTTGGCGGAGGGTGGGAAGACGAGTGTGCAGTTGGCGTTGCTGCCAAAGGATGGACCCACGGGTGGATTCATTCACACAGGTGATAAGCTTCCCTGGTAAATCGTGATTAAGACACATACTCGAAGTTGGCTGTACCCGCGCCGGCGCGGGTAATGCTCATCTTCGCGCGGCTTTGACAATCATCAAATCTGAAGAACTTGTTTAGCCCAGTCCGGAAGTGGGTCAGCGCAGGTAACGATCTTTCCGCTCTTGATAGTGGCGATTTGCGAATAGGGATTTTGTGACGACGAATTGTCCAATAACCGACAGTTATCCACCTTGTAAACCACCTGCCGAACGTTATCGACCGTACGCGGGATACGAGACTGAATCTTAGCGGCGGGTACACTATGCCCACCTTCGCCAATCCGCTGACTTACCCGCGCAAAGTTGAGGTGCACATTGTTGAGGTGGATGAAAATCAGATTCACGGTGTAGCCCATCGCTTTAGCCTTAAGAACAAGATCAATTTTTGAAGGGTGCGAGAAAACTGTTTCGAAACAGAAGGTCTCGCCTTGCTCTAATTTTTGAATACAACTTTCCATTGCCAGGGTCTGAGCCTGCTTGCTGACCTTCGCGGTGATCTTTTCAATTTATTTCTTTCGCTAAAAGATCTGCGTTTACAAACGACAGCCCCTTGGGCTTAAGGAAAAGATTAAAGAAATGGGACTTGCCGGATCCGTTACCCCCGGCAAGCACCCAAAGTTGTTTATTCATGTGTTGTATTTACCTCAGAACTACTTTTTCTTCGATGGCTTTTTGGGGCGGAACTCGCCTTTTTCAAAAGTGCCTATCGTGCGCTTTCCACTGGCCGCCACAATTTGCTCCAGATAGCCAGGATGTTCAATACTCTCTTGGTACCAAAGGGGACCTTTAAGAACTTTATCCTTGAGTGATCCATCCTGACGTTCCTTCTCCAAATCTAAAAATACCGAGTCCATATCGATTGGCGCAGATTTTTTGCGCACAACTTTGACTTCGAGCTCACCCGCCGACAAAGCCGCAATATCCGCAGGCGTCATGATGGCCTCAATTTTCTCACCGATAGTGGCCCAAAGCTCGATTTGCTTTGGAGCAGATCTGTAAGTCACCTTCACCTGCTTTTCAGCTTTCTTCATCAGCTCATCACTAATCCGCAATTGCGCCATATTTTCCTCCAGGGAAGATAACCGTCAAGTTATCAAGATACACCAATTTGCCGCATTTTGCTACATTTTGCATCATTTCTAAAAATGCTCAATAGTTTCATATATATGGGTGTGGATGCCTAGTCGACAGCGCATCTTTGTTGCGAGTCAATTCGGTCCGCTAGCGGTATGAATGTCTTATTCAAATTTTGCCGACGCTCACTAGTCCTGCAAAAAAGTTTAACAGTGGAATCGCGCGAATATTCCAAGGTCTTGCGTTTAGCAGCTTCGAAGTTCCAACAACCACGGAGAGCGCTTTCGCGCGTGACAGACCTACGTTCATCCGATTTTTTGACAAAAGGAAATCAATACCCCGATGAAGCCCCTCATCCCCCGAAGCACACATAGAAAGCACACTCACCCACGCCTCTTGCCCCTGAAACAAATCTACCGAACCGACCTTCGCTCGCGGTAGCTTTGAGCGGATCAATTCGACTTGTGCATTGTATGGCGTGATCACGATCAGATCTTCCTCGGTAACGGTGAATGGTCGGGTGCTACCGTTTCCATCTGGGACTTTGACTGCGGCCAGTTCGTTGACGAGCTCGGAAACCATTTCTGCTTCTTCTTCGGAACTCATCGAGTTGCCCTCGTGATCCACTTCGATGAAAAGTATTCCGGATGGCTTGATGGATTCGTCGACGTGTTCGCCTAGCTCCAGCGCGTGTTGGCTTGTGCGCTCGTTTGCGATTAGGCGGCTCTCGTAGATTAATTCTGAAATGAAGCTGCAGATATCTGGATGCATGCGCCATGTCTGGTCCAAAAAAACACCGTGCGTGCGCGGCACCGTGGCCTGGCCATTCATGTAGTAATTCAAAACCGACAAACCGCTATCATCAGGATGGACACCCACGTTCACTTGTTCGAGCTGCATTTGGTCGCCAAGTAGAATCACGTTCTTTGCGGCGTACGAACAAGCGATTGCCGTTGTCAGTGAAAACTGCCCGGCTTCGTCAATAAACAAGTAATCAAACGGAACGTGGGACATGGATTCGTGGGCGAAGAGCCAGTGGGTGCCGCCGACGAGTTTGAATTGCTCGAAGGATTCGCGGGCTGAGGAATTGCTGGCGTATTTGAATTGGGGGCGTGGGTTTTCGCCGCCTAGGTTGCTGTCTGCCATTAGGGTTGCTGGGCATTTGCCGGGGAATTTTAATTCTTTCCATTGTTCGTGAACGGCCAACAATAAATTCTCAATCGTCTTCTTCCCTTGCGCGACGACGGCGATTTTTTTGCCTGCTTTCATCAGGTGGCAAATTATCTGCGCGCCGGTGAACGTCTTGCCGCTGCCGGGTGGGCCTTGGATGGACAGTGCGGATGAATCTAGGTTTTCGGCTAAGCGAAGTGCTGCGCTCAACGGTGTTTCGTCTGCTAAATAAAGCTCGCTGCCCTGAGCGATTCCCTTTACGCGTGCGGGTCTTCGGTAAAGAATGTCCAAAGCCGCGCTTGTCAGGGCGGATTCGCCCTTGCTTTGCCAGTTCTCGGCCATCTCGCTTAAAATTATTTTCTGCGCTTTCGTGGGGATGGGGCCCCCGGGGACCATGGTGATCTCTTTCTCGATCTGCATGGATTTAGGTAGATTGATTTCAGCCGTGCCCTTCACCAAATCTAGTTTTGTGATTTCGATGTTGGCGTTGGGTTTGGGGATTCCGTGTAATACGAACTTATCCCCTACCTTTAGTTTCAAAGGCTGCTGCGGATCAAATGAGATTTTTGCGTTAGCACCATCACGGCTTTTCACCGTGGCAATCGCTAAACATTCGGCATCTATGTAAAGCTCTTCGGCTTGCGCGTCTTGGCGGTTATAGAAGTTCCAGTAGATTGGTCGGTCTTCGCGTTGGAAGTAGCCGCTCATGCCGGCGACGACTTCGTTCACTCTTGTCTGCTCGGGCGTCTTGATCCATTTTGGGGGATTGGTGATGAGGTCAGTGGAGAGAAGCTCCCACGTCTTGTCTTCTTTGACGTCTTCGCTGGGTTTTTCTGGGGGTACGTATTCGATTTGGTTTTCGGTTTTTTGTGTCCGTAACCACTTTAAGAGCTCGAGGGTTGAGACGACGTCTTCGCGATTGTATTCGACGATCTCAAGAAAGAGCTTTTCGGCCTCGGCTTTGTCGGCGTTTCTAAGCTCGCAGTACGTGTTGAACTGCACGACGGAGTCGCCGGCGTTGGTGACGCTGCTGGATCTTTTGAAATTGTACAAAGGCTCGAGCTTTTTGATGGAGTAGCTTTCAGCTCCGACT
>JBEIHA010000316.1:0-3735 GCA_040381635.1 Pseudobdellovibrionaceae bacterium | reverse complement strand
TCATTGATTGTTCGCGCGCGCGCATTAAAACAATTTTGAACAAAGTCGCGCAATAGAAATCGCGACACCAGAAAGGCTAAGGTCGCGCCGATGGAACTGGCGAAAGAAACCAGAAGTGTTCCTACACCCAATTGAAAAATTGCGCCCGCAGCCAAGGTCAGAATCGCGGCACCCGGGAGGGAAACCGCCGTGATTAGAATATAGACCAGTCCGAAATAGGCCGCCAACTGAATCGGACGATCCTGGTACCAGGCTTCAAGCCAGGCTTGATTGCTTTTCAGACTTTCCAAATTTAAATATTGGTTGAGATCAAAAATGAAAAATGCGGCGAGCGCCGCACCCATGAAAAGTAAAACTACGATTCTCATAAGGGGGAGCGTACCCCCCCTATAAACCACGGTCACGTACCGTTTTCAGCTAACGAACCCATACACAATCGCGCGGAAATTGCATTACCAATGGTCTATTTCGAACTGGCGAAATCCTGACCGATGCCCGACGGAACTCTCACCATCAGTTCTGGAAGACTTGATATCCTTTTCACAACGGCAACAAGGAAGTTGGCTGATGAAACTACTGATCGTCACCGATGCTTGGTATCCGCAAGTGAACGGCGTTGTGCGCACGCTAGGTCAAATACGCGACGGACTTCTTCAAAGAGGATGGGAGGTCGCGGTACTTGGGCCCACCGGCACGACTATACCCTGTCCATCTTATAAAGAGATTCGACTGACCCTGATGCCGGGACTAGCGGCTGAGGCCGCCCTAAAACGTGAAAATCCAGATTGCATCCATATCGCCACCGAAGGTCCACTGGGCCTGGCCGCTCGCCGCCTTTGTCTAAAGCGTGGTTGGCGCTTCACAACATCCTTTCACACGCGCTTTCCAGAATACCTAAAGACTATGTTTATGGTCCCACGTCGCGTGACGTACGCTTACCTGCGTTCGTTTCATCAACCCTCGTCGACGGTTTTGGTGCCTACCCGTTCGATCATGAACGAACTGGAGTCTCGCGGTTTTCGAAATCTGGGCCTTTGGGGCCGAGGCGTGGACGCGAATCTGTTCCATCCTTCCAAACGAGTGGTCGGTCATTTCGGACCGAAGCCCGTCTATATCTATGTGGGCCGCGTGGCCGTCGAAAAGAATATTGAAGCCTTCTTGCGGGCCGACGTGGGCGATGCCACCAAAGTGGTCGTAGGCTGTGGACCCGCACGCGAAGGTCTGCAAAGTATGTTCCCTTCCGCGGTCTTTACCGGTTCACTTCAAGGTGAGGAACTTGCGCGTGCCTACGCTAGCGCCGATGTTTTTGTGTTTCCCAGCCGTACGGACACTTTTGGTTTGGTCGTCCTCGAAGCCTTAGCAAGTGGTTTACCCGTCGCCGCTTACGACGTGCCGGGCCCGCGCGATATTCTTGCCGGTTCGAAAGTGGGATTTCTCAACGAAGATTTAGGTTTGGCTGCAAGGTCGGCCTTAGACATCCACGGTCCAGATTGCCGCGAGTTCGCGCTTCAACATTCTTGGTCGCGCTCAATCAATCAATTCGAAAACAATTTACGTCCACTTGGTGGCGCACACGACTTCGGTACCAATTTGCACACTGTTCGTGTAACTTGCTCAATTTCCGGTCAGATTCTTTAGATTCTCGAGTTCTGTGCGGATAAACTGCAGCGCGTGATGTTTATCCACCAATTGGTTGTCGTTGGGAATCACACGCAAAGGTTCGTCGCCAAAGAATCTTTCGGGAGAAAGAACCTTTCTGGAATCCCGCTGAACAAAGCTTCCCGTCATACGGTTGTAAGGGATCAATTGCTTGGTCCCATCTGGGTAAACAAAAACAATCCCTTGCCCAACGCCGCTGTAGAAGCCTTTCCCGTAGTCCGCTTTGACCGTGCCGGCCGTGCCCGGGTTCATGACTTCGCCGTAGATAGACATCGTGTGCGTGTGGCCGATGACTCCGCCGCCTTCGGGCATCGATCGGGCGTGATCCTTTGCGCCCGGACTTTTCTTGCCGAAGGATGCCTGATCACCATGCTTACCAAGAAGGTTGCGGCGCCAATCCGGACCTGAATAATAGGACTGCCCACGATCAATAATCACAACCCGCCGGGGATCGAAGATCGGCATGATGCGATCGAGAACATGAGATTTCTTGTCAGGGAAGCTGTCCAATACGGCATCCAAGAACTTTTGCCGGCGATTGAACAAGTAATCCCAAACGTTGATCTTCAGGCCTCGAACGGCAAACATAAGTTCGTCGTAAAAATCGCCATTGATCACGTCCTGAATTTCGGTATTTTTTTGCATACGGCGGGTGAGCCATTCTTCGTGATTACCCACGTCGATGCCGATACGCGCATTCGGAAATCGCTGCTGGATGGCGTTCATCAGCTGAATCACGCTGTTGAAGGCCTTCAGCGCGGAAAATCCGCCTTTACGAAATTGGTTGTGTTGATCAATCGCTCGACCGTCCATCCAGTGCGAGATCTCTTGAAAATCAATCCAATCGCCTGCCAGAAACGTGATTTCGGCATCGGTCGGAATATCTAAATTTAAAAGTGCCTGCATAAAGCGTGGATCGGTCACTGGATCGTGCGGGTCACCAAGGTAAATCTCGGTAGGCGAAATTCTTGAAACTTCAAAAGTTCGCTCGCCGCTGTTCGGTTGATAGCGAAAGTGAAACCCATGACCCACGTCAATGACACCCGCACGCCCCGTAGTCTCTTTGTCGTTAGCAAAGGTCAAAGGACGCCAGTGCCACTGATTTCTTACACCATCCGGATCAAAGGGGGAAAGTGTATCCCCTTTTTCAAAGATGAAAGCCTTCGTCTTCTGAAATTCCTTGTTGGCCGTCTTAGTTCGCCCCTGGCTCACCGACGCGAAAGGCGCAAAAGGTTCATTCAACCCGCCCGTAGAAATAATCGTCACGGGCATAGATTCGTTGGAGTCGGTGGCGACAGTTTCTAGCATCTGATGGGGGTGAATGACCACGACAGTTTGGCCGGGCTTATAGCGTCCGGCTTTCTTGACCCCAACGAGGGGATTTTCGATGTCAGGATTGATGGGTTCTACCGAAAGTTTTAAAAAACGATTCTCAATCGTGTGGGTCAGTATGTGCACGTTGGGATGATTCAAAATATCTTGAGGCAAAGCCTCGTAGTTTTGTTGAGTCGCCCCAATAATCAAAGGCCATCCCTTTTTCAACGCTAAAGCCAACATGCTTTCTAGGTAGTCGTTAGGAATCTGCTTGGCCGAAGTCCATGCCACAATAACGAATCCCTTGGATTGAGAGATCGCGGCCAACGTTTTCTGTGCGCGAGCTTCGGTCACTATGTTGAGCGTGTCGTGGAAAGCGCGAAACGCGAAGGGTGCGTCGAAACGAGCGGCCCTCTCAAGGTCTTCCCAACCACCGGTGAAAATCAACGGCTGAGGGAAGTTTCCGGTGCGTGCTTTGCTAGGCCGATCGGGAACAAAGAGGTCCTTGAAATTTTCTAAATCTAACTGATTGGTCGTCACGTCCAACAATAATTTGGGGCCACCGTTCGTTTTGGTTTTGATCGCGGCGTAAAATAAAAGTTCGGCCGAGGGCGTGGTGGCAACAGTTCGGTAGACCGGCGGTAAGTCCGATTGACGAACGGCCCGAATGTAAGAGCTGGCGATTTTCCGACGCAAATACAAATAGCGATTGGGAAACCAGCGGCGCATATCGACCAGCATCGAGTCGCGGTTTGTTCGCAG
>JBEIHA010000315.1:0-3749 GCA_040381635.1 Pseudobdellovibrionaceae bacterium | reverse complement strand
GCATTTGTATTAGCTGTCCGTAAACCAAAGAGACCTAATCGCAAGCAAAGCACGCCTGCACGGGGCCGAAGTGTTTTTGACTTGACGACTTCTTCATAGATGGACGGTCGGACTCTGCGCCGACGCGATCAGCCTAATCGAAGACGAAATTGACAAATTCAGCACGATCCCATACCTTCGTTCACATGCATCAGCTCAAGTTTTTTAAGACAGAAGAAAAGGCCTATGGCAGCAGCCTCATGACCCGGCGAAAAGGCCGCAAAGGTCCTCGACCACTGGCCACGAAAAGCACGATGCATCTGGTTTTACGGTCCACTCGTGCCAAAGGAAAATGGCGTTTTCAAGCCACGCGCGATAAGTGGAAGCCCATCTTAAGAAGGTTCGCCAAGAAATACGGCGTGCAGATTTTGTCCGAAGCTGACCCGGGCAATCATATTCATTTGCATATTCAGCTCACGAACAGGCACACCTACAGGGCGTTTATTCGCGCCGTGACTTCAGCGATTGCCATGGCGATCACTGGGGTTAGTCGCTGGACTAGAATCGATCTCAAATTTTGGGACCGAAGACCTTTCACGCGCGTCGTAATTGGACGACGTGGCTATTTGAATGCGAGCGATTACGTTCGCGTGAACGAATTGGAAGCGCGGGGGTATAGCCGGGAAGATGCAAGGCAAGGTGTCGCGAACTTTAAAGCGTGGCGGGCGAAAGCAACGTATGGATCGGCCTAGATGAGTCCCTGGGCAGAACAGGTTGGGCCGTTAAAGGCATTGGTTAGTTCGTTGCTTCTCTAGGTCAGGTTATTACTGGAATTCAATCCAATCTTGGGCGCCAAATTCCTTGCGGCGGGGGCAGACAAAGTCAGTGCAACAACCGCATATCCCAACCCCTCAAAACTTCCATAAAATCAGCAAACCAAAAAGCACGAACAAAAAACTCGCCGCGCGGCGAATCCAGTGCATGGGAACTCGGCGAAGTAGACGCTCACCTAAAAATATCGCTAAGGCATTGGACGCCAACATTCCCAAAGTCGTGCCCAAGGTGACCAACGCCAAGCTCGAATAGCGCGCACCCAAGGCCACCGTCGCGAGCTGAGTTTTATCGCCCATCTCAGCAATGAAAAAAGCCACGACCGTCGTCATAAATGCGCCGAAGCGGCCGGTCTCTTTGAATTCCTCTTCCTTGTCGGGAATCAGAATCCAAGCGGCGAATAGAAAAAACAAAGTGGCCAGGCCCCAACGCAGGTACTCCGGCCCCATGTAGGCGGCGATCAGGCCGCCGCCCCAAGCCGCCAAAGCGTGATTCAAAAGAGTCGCGAACAGAATGCCCAAAAGAATGGTCCACGGCTTACGGAAGCGCGCCGCCAAGACCAGCGCCAGCAATTGAGTTTTATCCCCCATCTCGCCGGCAAAAACTAAAACGAAGCAATTGATCAGAATTTCCATAGTCGGAAAAGCAGTCTATAACAGGGCAAGGAGATTACAATGAACATCGGCCGAGGAAATCGAACCCACGTTCACCCATCATCCGGCCAAGGCTTGACACCACCGTTAACAATGAAAATCTAAGCGCGGGATCGATGGCGAGCGCATTGAGCGGGCGAAACACCACTGGCGCGAGCAGAAATTTCCGAAAATTCCAGGGGACAATGGCGAATTCATAGCTTTCCCCGTCTAAATTTAGTTGAACGCTTAAGCTACTTCCTCTAAGTTGCGGCGATGAAAAAAGTCATTTCAGTTCTCGCCCTCGTCGCGATCGTTGCCTTTGCTGTGTGGAAATTCTCTAACACCAAAGGGGATAACTCGGTCACCAATAGCGACGGTCAAACCCTGGTCTTCAATTTGAATTCAGACCAAGTCTTGCATTTCGCCTGGTACCCGAAGGCAAACGAAAAACTAAAGTCCATCCCCGTCACCGAAATGATCGCACGCAAAGATTCAACGGTGCGCCTCGAAAAGACAAAAGATGGCTGGGAAAACGCTCAGCTGTCGATCAACGTCGATCGTAAATCCTTATGTTTCACACTTTACGACAAAGCTCGTAGCTACGAGGCCGGACGGATGTGCCCTTTGAATCTCGGGCAAAAAAGCTCTGGCATTTCCATCACCGCGCCCGGAATGCAGAATGCTTATGGTTTAGGTGAACAGTTCCAAACGCCCGGTCAAACCGAAGGCGACTGGATGGGCAAAGTTCGCGACTCTGGCCGAGACGAAGCGGAAAATAACCGCGGTCAGCATTTTGGCAACAACATGCACGCCTACAATGGCGGCGCGGTCAGCAACGCCACGTTTCCTATTCTTTACGCCGTAGGATCCGAGAATAAAAATTTCGCTTTCCTTTTCGACAACACGTACAAACAGCGCTGGGATTTCACGTCTCCCACCTGGAAAGTCGAGACCTCAGGGGGAGCTTTGCAAGGCTTCGTGATCGTGGGCGCTGATCTTCCCGCGCTCCGCCGGGAATATATGGACCTGACCGGCCGACCACCCGTTCCTCCCAAAAAAGCTTTTGGGCTTTGGGTTTCGGAATATGGTTACGACAATTGGGGCGAGCTCGAAGGAAAACTAAAGACCCTACGCGCGAATAACTTCCCGGTGGATGGCTTTGTCCTCGACTTGCAATGGTTCGGCGGCATCATCATGAATGACGAAAACAGTCCGATGGGTGGATTGACTTGGGATCTCAAAAACTTTCCCGATCCGGCCGGAAAAATTGCGAGTTTTAAAAAAGACGAAAATCTAGGCATCGTCGTGATCGAAGAACCTTACATTAGCCGCAAAGTCCCCGATCCCGCGACCGGTCGCCCCGTACACGACCTCTTTGAAGAAAAAGGTTATCTCGCCACCGAAAAACCTGAAAAAGGATCGAAGGCCGCATTCATTAATTACAACCCTTGGTGGGGCCGCGGCGGGATTTACGACTACATCAACCCCGAGGCCGCGTCGTTCATGCACGACTTCCGCCGCAAAGCCCTGGTGGACATGGGGGTCACCGGACATTGGACCGATTTAGGCGAACCCGAAATGTTTGAGCCGAACGCGTTTTACGACAATGGCCGCTTACAGCACGGCGACATCCACAACGTTTACAATTTGCTTTGGTCAAAAAGCATCATCGATGGATACCAGCGCCACAAAGTTCAGCGCCGACCGTGGATACTTTCGCGTTCAGGCACGTCCGGCAGCCAACGCTACGGCGTCGCTATGTGGTCGGGCGATATTGGATCAAACCTCACAAGTCTTAGTGCTCATTTGAATGCGCAGATGCATATGAGCTTCTCGGGCATGGATTACTTTGGATCCGACATCGGTGGGTTTCATCGCCAGTCCGTACAGGGTGATATGAACGAAATGTTCACCCAATGGTTTGCGGTGGGCAGCTTACTTGACGTGCCGGTGCGCGTGCACACTTTCAATTTGGGCAACGATCGCGAGACCGCACCTGATCGTATCGGCGACAAAGCCTCGAATCTTTTTAACCTTCGCTTGCGCTATGCTTTGAATCCTTTCTACTATTCCCTCGCGCACATCGCTTTTGATAAAGGTGACGCGATGTTTGCGCCGTTGGCCTATCACTTTCAAAACGACCCGCAGGCTCGAAAACTGGGTGATCATAAAATGGTGGGTCCGAATCTCTTGGCAGTCACGATATCACGTCACGGCCAAAAAGCGACGGACGTGTATTTGCCTAAAGGCAATTGGTATGACTTCCACAACGGCCAACAGATTCAAAGCCAAGGAGAGTGGCGG
>JBEIHA010000314.1:0-3753 GCA_040381635.1 Pseudobdellovibrionaceae bacterium | reverse complement strand
CCGGCTGGGGCGAAAATGATGGCGACGAGCAAGTCATCACCAAGTACCGACCGACGACAAGCAAACCACCGCTCTATCGGGTCATTTTGCTCAACGATGATTTTACGCCGATGGAATTCGTTATACTGATCCTAAAGAAATTTTTTTTGAAATCAGACGCCGAAGCCAATCGCGTCATGCTGCAGGTCCACCAAGAAGGCGCGGGACTTGCGGGGGTCTACACCTTCGAAGTTGCAGAGACAAAAGTCTATTCAGTGAATGAGTTTTCCAGAAGACATAAGCACCCACTTAAGTGTATTATGGAGAAAGAATAAAAGGGAGGTCCACAGATGCTTGACCCGAAGCTCGAAAGGATCCTCAACCAACTCCTCGAATCCGCACGGTTGAAGAGATACGAATTCATAAGCCTCGAACATGTTCTCCTCGCACTCACTTCGAAAGACGAAGAGACTCAAGAGATTCTAGAAGCCTGCGGCGCGGATCTTAAGGCGCTTAAATTGAAGCTCGAAGAATTTGTCAAAACGCACTGCCCGCTGGTGACCGAGGAGTTCTTGGCGGCCGATCCCGAATGGCGCCCTGAATTGACGATGGCTTTCCACCGTTTGCTTCAACGCGCGGCGATTCAAGTGCAAAGCGCTGGCAGAAAAGTCGTCAAGAGCGGAAACCTGATGGTGGCGCTCTTTCATGAAACCGATTCCTACGCCCGCTACTTCCTTGAAGAGCAAGGCGTTTCGCAATTCGACATCATTGAATACATCTCGCACGGGCAAGCGAAGTCGCCAGTGAACTCTGGCGATGTCGCCGCCGACGGACTGCCCCGCGATCAAAAGGATAAGCCGGCTTCTGCGCTGGCGTTGTACTGCTCGAACTTAAACGAAAGAGCGAAGCAGGGAAAAATTGATCCTTTAATCGGTCGCCAAGACATCTTGGACCGCATGATGCAAATCTTAGGTCGCAGACAAAAGAATAATCCTCTTTTGATCGGCGAATCGGGCGTGGGCAAAACGGCCTTGGCTGACGGTTTGGCCTTAAGGATCACCCAAGGGCAAGTGCCGACGAAGCTTTTAGATAAAGTCATTTACTCGTTGGATATGGGATCGCTGCTGGCCGGCACAAAGTACCGTGGCGATTTCGAAGAGCGCTTGAAAGCCGTCGTGAAAGAAGTCAAAGCGTCCAAGGGCGCGGTCTTGTTCATCGACGAAATCCATACTCTGGTGGGTGCCGGCGGCACCAGCGGTGGCGCGATGGACGCTTCCAATTTACTGAAGCCGTCGCTCACCGATGGATCCTTAAGCGTCATCGGGTCTACGACCTTCAAAGAATATCGCACGCATTTTGAAAAAGACCGTGCGCTCGCCCGACGTTTTCAAAAAATCGACGTTTCGGAACCATCGATCGAACAAACCGTTGAGATCTTGCGTGGCCTTAAAACCCGCTACGAAGAATATCATAATGTCACTTTCAGCGACGAATCGTTGAAAGCCGCGGCCGAACTTGCGGCGAAACATATTCAGCAACGTCATCTCCCGGATAAAGCCATCGACGTGCTTGACGAGGCCGGCTCGCGCATTCGCACGTTCGCCACCACTCCCGACGTCGTGCACTTGACCGTCGAGGACATCGAAATCACCGTCGCCAAAATGGCGGCGATTCCTGTCAAGTCGGTCAACACTGCCGACCGCCAGAAACTTCGCGATCTGGATAAGCAATTGAAAGCCGTTATCTTCGGGCAAGACAACGCCATCAACAAAGTGGTCAACGCGATCAAACTTTCGCGCACCGGCCTGGGCCGCGAACAAAAGCCGATTGGCTCTTATTTCTTTGCGGGCCCCACCGGCGTCGGTAAAACTGAAGTTTCAAAACAGCTGGCCGAAATGCTCGGGATTTCGTTTCTTAGATTCGACATGTCAGAATACATGGAGAAACACGCGGTCTCGCGCTTGGTCGGAGCTCCCCCTGGATACGTGGGCTACGAAGAAGGCGGTCTTTTGACCGACGCGGTCACCAAGCAGCCCCATTGCGTTTTGCTGATCGACGAGGTCGAAAAGGCCCACCCTGATCTGCTCAGTATTTTGTTGCAGGTCATGGACAGTGGTCGCTTAACAGATTCCAACGGCCGCACGGCTGATTTTCAAAATGTGATCTTGATTATGACTTCGAACGCCGGCGCATTTGAAACGGCGAAGGGTGGCTTGGGGCTAAACCCGCAAAAGAGCTCGTCCATATCGATGGACGTGATCAAGAAAACCTTTAGACCTGAGTTTATCAACCGGCTCGACGCGGTGGTGGAGTTCCAAACTCTGGATAAGCCGCTGCTGTTGCAGGTCATCCGCAAGTTTGTGTCCGAGCTCGAAGCGCAATTACTTAAAAAGACGATCTCGATGGAAGTGTATCCCGAAGCGGTCGAATGGCTTTTTGAAAAAGGCTATGACCCGGCCTATGGTGCTCGCCCCTTCGCGCGCGTGATCGACGAACATTTAAAGCGTCCCCTGGTGGATGATATTCTGTTCGGAAAACTTCAAAACGGCGGTAAGGTCACGGTCAGCGTCGAAAATGGCGAACTCCTGATCGAATGCTTTTCGATGGATGATATCCAAAAGCCCCGCCTACCCGGGCGCAAAAATAAAGCGCTGACCGGCAAGTCCGAAAAAGTTTAGGGCGCCCGAAAGGCGGGCGCAGGTGACGAGCGCCGCCAATTCTCTCAGCACCAACCCCCTCACCCGAATCGCCACCGAGAGGTGGCGATTCGGGTGAGGGGTGAATGAGTGCGGCCTCCAGATCAGGCCGGCAGTAAGTCGCACTGGATCTAACGCGACACTTCCTCAGGCGTGCTACATCGCTTCAGCTCAGCCATTCTTTATAATTCTGTCAGGCCATATGGACATTCATCAAACCCCGCGATACCCATTTTGAGGATCAGGGGGAATGATGAATTTAAAGGTTCTTGCCGTTGTTGCGGCGCTTTTTCTAACGGCCTGTCAGCCATCCGACGTCAAAGTAAAATCAGTCAAAGAGCGACTGGATGCGGGCCAATTGGTTGAATTCACCAAACCCGGCTACCGCCGCCCAAGTTGTTCTCAATCCGCGCCCGATTGGACCAATCTTTCCTTGAGCGACAATGCCGAGCGCGAACGCATCGTTTTGAAAACCCAATTTGCTACTTTGAATCCGGGAAGACATTCTTGTTTCCGCGTCGGCGGCATAGTCAACTTGGCGGTCGAGGGAAAATCCAATGGCCGCGCGCGAATTCGAAAACTCGGCATCATAAAAATTGCCAATTTAGAATCGCGACAACTCAAGGGCAAATTCTTCGCCAAGACCGACGACTTCAATCGCTTCAAAAACAATGTTCTAGAAAACAGGATGAAGCCTGAGCACGAAGGCTTGGTCACGATCGTCGAAGTGGACTACCTTCCCGGATCGGCCGCGGACCAAAAGCTAATCGAAGACAAAGAGCGTGAGAAAAATTCGGGCGATGGTTTTGAGGAAACCTCGGCTGATGGCCAGCGTGTGGGTGAATGCCGCAACAACTCGGTTTGGAAAGAGATCCTGGTACCCGCCGATCACCAAGCCCTAGTCATGGGTGGACAAATCAAAAGCTGGTATCGCTTGGGCAATTTCAATTGCCTCACTCAAGGACAAGAAGTCGACGTGAAGTCTTCGCTCTCATCGGAAGCTCCTTCCGTGGGTAAAGTGAAAATCACCCGCGTGAAGATGTTTAAGATCAATGACCTCGCGCGCGAACGTTTTGAT
>JBEIHA010000313.1:0-3765 GCA_040381635.1 Pseudobdellovibrionaceae bacterium | reverse complement strand
GCCACCCAAAGCGCTGAATTGACCCCGCCAAGCGCCGTGGAATGATTGATCGAGGCGTCGCCGAACGAGCAAATCACGACCGCGTCGCCCGGCATAACGGCCGATTCCAAGTTCAAGTCTTTCGCGCGATTGATCGACAGCGCCGCGCCCATCGCCTTCGGTAAGTGGGAGGCGATCGTGCTTGTCTGGGGCGGCACCATCAAGGGATAAGAACCAAAGACTTTGTGTCGGCCACCGGCGATGGGGTCCTCACTGGACGCTACGTAAGAAAGAAGAGTGTCGTAAATCGGAGTCGAGCCCGGGATCTGCTTGGCTCTTTGAATCATAAAAGCGCAACTGCGGTAATGCACGAAGGCCATATCCGTCGACCGAAAGGCTTTACCCCAGACGGCGTTGGCTTCGTGGCCTGAGCTTCCGATCGTGTAATAGCATTCGTTCTGATTCTTCAGAATGCGCGCCCGCAAATCAAGCTGACGGCTGATCACCTGGGATTCGAAAAGGTCCATAAACTCCGAGGCCGAAAGACCGGCCTCTTCGAGGCTGGTGTGGCTTTTGGGTTCGGGTAAACGGCCTTCCGGCACGAACTTCTGGAAATTCTGATCGACGACTTCAGCTCGGTTATACATAGTTTACTACCGTACTCCCAGGCCTCAAAAAGGTCGAGTGATGGCCAAAAATATTGAGGGTCTGGTCACGTGGTCCCCCGTAAGCACGTCCTATTATGCGCCAGAAACACAATGTCCAATAGACTACGTTAAGCCCCTCTGTTAGAAATTGGGGATAAATAAGAGGTAGACATGCAGAACTACGAATCCCTAAATTACATGGAAGAAGACGCCCTGCTGACCAGCGAAGAGCTTATGGTCCGCGATACCGTGCGTGAGTTCGTTTCAGAAGAAGTCATACCCACCTTACAAGAAGCCAATCGTGACGAGAAATTCCCCATGCACCTGATTCCGCGCTTCGCGGAAATGGGTTTGCTGGGGTCCACGATCCAAGGATACGGCGCGGCGGGTCTTGGACATGTCGCTGCAGGACTTGTGACGGCCGAGCTCGAGCGCGCGGATTCAGGTATTCGCTCGTTTTGCTCGGTTCAGGGTTCTTTGGTGATGTACCCGATCTTCACTTACGGTTCCGAAGAGCAGAAGAACAAGTACCTTCCGAAACTTGCGGCCGGCGAAATGGTCGGCTGCTTTGGCTTGACTGAACCCGATGCCGGGTCGAACCCGGGCGCGATGCTGACCAAGGCCGAAAAAGTGGCCGGTGGTTATAAGTTGAACGGCAATAAGATGTGGATCACCAATGGCTGCATCGCCGATGTGGCGATCGTATGGGCGAAGCTCGACGGGGTGGTTCGCGGCTTTATCGTGGATAAAGGGACCCCTGGATTTACGACTTCGACGATGAAGGGCAAGTTCTCGCTGCGCGTTTCGGTAACTTCAGAACTGCACCTGCAAAACTGTGTGGTCCCGGCGGAAAATCTGCTGCCCAAAATCGAAGGGCTGAAAGGTCCTTTGAGCTGCTTGACTCAGGCCCGCTACGGCATCGGCTGGGGAGTTTTGGGTGCCGCCAACGCCTGCTATCATACGGCGCTCACCTACGCTAACGAGCGCACGATTTTTGACGGCAAGCCTTTGTCCCATTTTCAATTGGCGCAAGCCAAGTTGGTGAAGATGGTGCAAGAAATCACCAAGGGCAAATTGCTGGCGCTACAGGCTGGTCGGATGAAAGAAGCCGGTAAACTGACGCCGGCCCATGTGTCTTTGCTCAAGTTGAACAATTGCAAAATCGCTTTGGAGACCGCACGTGATGCTCGCGATATGCTTGGCGGCAACGGGATCATCGACGAATATCCGGTGATTCGCCACATGATGAATTTAGAAACCGTAAATACCTACGAGGGAACGGAAGACATTCATCGCTTGGTCGTAGGTCAGCAGATCACGGGTACGGCGGCGTTCCGGTAGATTTTTAAGGCCGCGCGAGCGGCCTTTATTTTTGAAACACTACGCAGTGTTTAAATCCTGGACTAGAGACAGTGCGTAAAGTTTGAAAGTCTAAAGGACCGTAAGAACTTTAGAATGGACCTTCTGCAATCGAAGCGTGTCTTGATGGCCGTGATCCACCAAGATCACGTCTATGCCCAAGGCCTTGCCGACTTCCAGATCGTGATCCGTATCGCCGATCAGTACGGTTTTGTTTAAGGGAAGATTCACTTTGGCGATCAGGTCATGGCCGCGTGCCACCTTCGAGCCGGCCATCTTGTCGGCGATGCCGTAGACATTGTGAAATAAGCTATCCACGCCGAATTGCTTCACCGAGGCCTGCAATAAATTGTGTTCGGACGCTGACAAAAGCGACTGCGTTTTACCCGAACCACGAATGTGCGCTAAGGTCTCCCGAGCTCCCGGCCAAAGTTCACAGAGGTGAAGATCATCGTGAAAGTATTTATTGAAGCGTTCGCACAAATCCGCAAAGGGAGCCGGCGAAGTGTCAAATCCTAGGTGTTTATAGTATTCGATCACCGGGAAGCCGAAGACCCTTTTGTATTCCGCGGCGTCGATCGTGGGTAGGTTTTCTTCCCTCAGCAGTTTGTTGACGGTGCGAACGGCGTGATCGATATCACTAAGCAAAGTCCCGTTCCAATCCCAAATCACGTGAACTTTATTTTCGAGGTGGGGATGTAGGGCTTTCACAAGGTTTCCAGATCCATTTCACAGTCGGCGCTTGGAGTGAAACCCCGATGGATCAAAGCTTCGTAAAGCTCGTCAGGCGAGAGTCCTTTTTCGCGCGAGTGGCGAGTGAAATGCTGAGCCCAATGCGGAGCTTGAAAGAGCATCACTTTAGGTTCAACCCCAAAAAAGTCGGCAATCAACCTTGTGCAATAGGTCGCCAGAGGGTTGTCCCAATGATAGCCACGATCAAAAGGTTTACCCAGCCACTGGGTGACGAATTCAGGGCCCGGTTGGGGAACTGACGAGTTCTTAACTACGACGAAGCGGTCACCGTAAGGCTTGATGTCTTTCACCAAGTCCACGCCGCGATGGGTGTGCGCATGAAGCCATTGGTCTTTGTAACGAATCGCGACGTGGTAAAATCGTCCATTCGGCTCAAGTTGAATCACTCGGCCGTCTTTGTGAACTTCCATAAAGATCACTTCGGCAGCAAAGCTTAACGATGAGACTACACTCAGAGGTATAAGCCACTTAATCCACTGTAACATTTGGGCGCATTTGACCCGTTACAAAGTGTCCAGTCTAGCCTTTTTTGTTATAGTTCTAGCTCGCGTAACCCGATAAATCTTTGATGGAAGCGCGTGCCACCATTTTAATAGTTGATGACGACCTTGTATCGCTAAGCCTCCTTTGCAAGCTGGTGGAGAAGCTAGATTACAATGTCATCCAGGCCCTAAATGGAATCCAAGCGTGCGACATCCTAAAAGCGCAGGCCGTGGATCTGGTGATATCCGATTATGACATGCCGGATATGGATGGGCTCGAGCTGTTGAAGTTCGTAAAGGGCAGTTTCCCGCGTTTGCCTTACATTTTGGTGACCGCTTATTCCAACTTGAACGTGATTCGCGAAGCATGGACCCATGGCGCCTTTGATTTTTTCCAAAAGCCCATTTTTGTCGATCGGTTAAATCAAACGACTCGCTTAGCGATTGAGTACGGACATCTTTCGATCGCAAGGCGCGAGTTTCCGAAAATAGAAGAGCTGCAGCCCGATCCCAATATTTTGAATGTCGGAGTGGTGCGCGAATTG
>JBEIHA010000312.1:0-3779 GCA_040381635.1 Pseudobdellovibrionaceae bacterium | reverse complement strand
AGGTAATTGTCCAAGGCGCCCAAGAGCGGTCCCATCAAATCGACGGTGAGAATTCCTTTTTGCGCCGCCGAATCCATCACCTTTTTGCTGAGTTGAGGGCTAACCATCGTGAAAACAATGATCCCTTTTTGTGCCGACACGTCTTCGATCAGCGATTCAATTTGCTCTTCGGTACGAACGTTTTTGCAACGCACGATATTGATGTTCAAGTCGGCATATTGAACAACGGCGGCGCGGATCATAGTCGCCGCCGTTTCCCCGGTGCCGTCGGCAAGAATAAATATGGTGGCCTGTTCTTGTTCCATCAGCTTCCGATCAGTAAATAAAACATTTGTTGATCAGGCGATGTGCTTGGGCGACGTGATCTTCTGTCCACGGTGCCGGCATATGGCTAATCAAAACCAAGCCCACCGCGGGGGTAGGGCGCAAAAGAAAAGCGTTGGCATCCTTTGCCGGACAAAGAAAATCCAAATTCAATGCGGACAAGAATCGAGCGGCGGGGGCACGATGAACCTGCAGGGGCGTAATCGAAGGGACCATCGCTGTCGCATTCACTTGATCTTTTGGTTCCAGGTGAAAGGCGGTGCCGCGAAAAAAAAGATCAGTGACCCACCAATTACCGCTCTCGACGCTTAGGCCCCGTTGCAACAACACGCCGGAATCGAAGAAGGGCGACAAGCGTTCGAGCAACAGGGTAGGCAAATGCGGGTTTTGGGGATCGCAGCCCGTTAGGGCTTCTACTTTATCCAGCCCGGTTTGAGCCACGAAATTCTTGGCCCGTTCGCGCATCTCTTGTGAGTCGTCGTCGATAAAGTCCTCAATATGGCTCAATACAAATTGTAGCCGTTCCAAGCTCCAGCGCGTGATGCCCATTTTTTCGATCATGCTTGCTCCCGGTGGTCTTCCACGAATTCAGCAACGCAGCTGCCTTCCAGTTTTTCCCAAATCGCCACGGCTTTCGCGGTCGATGCACCCGCTGGTAAGTGCAAGCGGGAATTCGTCGCCTGCATTTGGAAAGTGATCCATTTCGCTTGAGTGAGCCAGTCTTTGAGTTCGCCATTGTAGCCCACGACGACGCAAGCTTTCGCCGGTACTAAGCCCCGACCACTGATCATCAAGGGCGCATCAGCCATCCCCGACGGCGAGCTATGGACTGAGATGCCGTGTTCACCGGCCAAACGAAAAATTTCAGCGTGGGGTGGAGTATTGCGATGGGCGAGACCTTTGCACATCTGCCCGTTCAAATACCAATCTAGCCGCGAAAACCAAGTGCTGTGCTTGGCCGGCGGGATGATCCATAAATCGAAGACCAGATCGTAGGCCAATTCCGACATAGATTTAGTGTTTCATGATTTGATCTAAGATGCCATTCACAAATGCGGAGGAGT
The DNA here is from genome assembly GCA_040381635.1 of Pseudobdellovibrionaceae bacterium. GTDB lineage: Bacteria > Bdellovibrionota > Bdellovibrionia > Bdellovibrionales > UBA1609 > JALHOQ01. Next base: position 2,391 of record JBEIHA010000312.1, on the reverse strand, counting down.
CGACGGTGCCGTACTTCTTCGAGATCTCGATCGCTTCATCGATGCACACGGCGGGCGGAACCATTTCGCCTGAGAACTTAAGTTCAAAAGTCGCGAGTCGCATGATGTTAAGGTCGACCAACGCCATGCGCTTTAAGGTCCAATGAGCGGAATTTTTTTGAATCACTTCGTCGATGGCTTTGGCATTGGATTCGACACCTTTGAGGAGCTCAAGAGCATAATCCCACACTTCATCCGTCGCGCTAAAGCTACGGCGAAAGTTTTCTAGTCCGGCTTCGACCGTCTGCTTTGGGGCGAATTCCTGTTGAAAAAGGACCTGGAGTGCCAGTTCACGGCTAAGCCTTCGAGTGCCGCTCATTGTTCGATCTCAGGTAAGCGGGGCTCTTCGGCTTCGAGGGTCTGCATAAATTCATTCACATCTTTAAAGGATTTGTAAACGCTGGCGAAACGCACGTAGGCCACGTCGTCGAGATTTTTTAGCTCTTTCATCACGGCCTGACCCACCTTGTGAGCGGCCAATTCTTTATCGGGTGAGCCTTGCACCCAGCGCGAAATGCGATTCACCAGATGTTCAATTTGGCCGACGGCCACGGGGCGCTTCTTACAAGCGATCTGTATGCCCCGACGCAGTTTTTCTTTAGAGTAGGGTTCACGGCGGCCGTCTTTCTTAATCACGTGGGGGTAATGGACAAGAAGAGTCTCGACGGTGGAAAAACGCACATTGCAGCTTAAGCATTCACGGCGTCGCCGGATTTCTTCTTCGCGGTGCACCCGCGTTTCTAAAACTCGGTGTTCTAAATGTCCACATTGAGGGCACTTCATAAGCGCTGAAAATTTAGTCCGAAAATCAGGTGTTGTCACGATGCAAAAGGAGTTTTAGGGTAGTGAAAGAAGGCGCGGCATTTTCGCCCGCATCGGAGGATTATTATGCGCGTTTTGCTCCTCATTTCGCTCTTGTTGGCTGCTCCTACGTTCGCCCAAATGGTCGAGGTGAAGGAGGACAACCGGACGCAGCCCAGTGGGCGTGAGAAGGCGCAGGAATACTTTAAGGAACGGCAGGGTTCCAAAGACGAAGGCCCACGGCGCGCGGCGGCCGAGCCGGGTGCAATGCCCCGCTATTTGGCCTTGCACCTGGGCAGCTTCTTTAGCAGCCAAGCTTACAAATGGGGCGATGGGGACGGGGACGATCCGGGTAAGTTCAACATGGGCGTGACTTATCGATTGGGTGAATGGGTGAACTCGATGGATCTTGCCCTACGCATCGATTACACCACCTATAAATTGCAGGAACTGGTGGATGCGGCGACCGGCGCTTTGGTGGATAAAGACGCGCGTAAGTTAAGCATGGGCGTGGTGGTCACCTTCCCGGATGCCAACAGCCGCTTTCCGCTTTATTTCGGCGGGGGTTTAGGTGTTGGGTTTATGATGAAGCAGCTCGAAGATGAATCGGCCATCGTAATTGATTATTCTTTGATCGCAGGCGCACGTTTCTTGGACGTGATCGACAATGTTGGTTTCTTGGTTGAGACCGGATTGAAAAACCATATCCACTTGATAGGCAGCGGACAGTTCAACGGCGTGTTCTTGAACGTCGGCACCGTCTTCGCCTTTTAAGATGCTTCATCGGCCGGTTTGGGAGGGAATGCGAAGTTCCCTTGCCGACATTTTCACCGAAGGCCATGCCGCCGACAAAGTGATTCAAAGACAACTCAAAGGCAACCGCAAGTGGGGCAGCCAGGATCGTCGATTATTCGCCGAAGCACTTTACGATATCGTGCGCTGGTGGCGAAGACTACTCGTGGCGAGTGAGCGATCTTGGGAAAGCCCCGACGCTTTCGATGCGGCGATTGAAACCTGGTGTTTGTTGAACGATGTGGAACTCGGCAAGAACGTGCCGCGGACTTTGTCGCGAGCTTCCGTCGAAAGCCTTTGGAAAGATGAATCCCATTCCCGCGCGGTCCGTGAAAGCATCCCGGATTGGATGGACGAGTGGGGATCGCGCGAATTGGGTGAGCGTTGGGATCAAGTTTTGCCTGCGTTGAATTCGGCGGCCCCGGTGTTTTTGCGCGCCAATCGCTTGAAGGCGACCGCCAAAGAAGTCGTGCAAAAGCTGACGGCCGAAAAAATCGATTGTGAGCTGGCCGGTGACGATGCAGTTCGCCTAAAAAAACGGGCGAATGTTTTTCTGACGAAGGCCTTCCACGCTGGATTATTCGAAGTTCAGGATTTGAATTCGCAAAAAGTCTCGCCCGAGCTTCAGGTCGTACCGGGGGATCGGGTGATCGACGCTTGCGCCGGGGGCGGCGGCAAGTCGCTTCATTTGGCGGCACTCATGGGCAATAAAGGTAAAATCGTGGCGATGGACATTTTCGAAAAGAAACTCGAACAGGT
>JBEIHA010000311.1:0-3786 GCA_040381635.1 Pseudobdellovibrionaceae bacterium | reverse complement strand
GGTGGACATTCGATCGATGACGACACTTTAAAATTTGGTTTGTCGGTCACCGGCTTCGTGCACCCGGAAAAAATTTGGACCAATGCCGGCGCAAAAGTGGGCGACCACTTGATACTGACCAAGGGGCTGGGCACGGGCACGTTGACCGCAGGACTTAAGCGCCGAGAATTCACCGAAAGTCAGATCTCGGCGGCAATCGACAGTATGGCGATGATCAACAACGTGGTTGATTATCTCAACGCCGATTTGACCAGCGCCATTCATGCGGCCACCGACATCACGGGCTTTGGCATTTCTGGACACGCCATGCAGATGGCTTTGGCCAGCAAGACTTCCTTGCATTTTGAGTTTGCGAAGCTCCCCGTGCTACCGGGTGCTATCGACGCCTTGACCGCCGGTTTTCTAACCAAAGCCCATCGAAGCAACCGTGAATACACCGAACAACAACTTGCTTGCGAAGGCGTGGATTCCACACATCAGCTCTTGCTGCATGACCCACAAACCAGCGGTGGACTTTTGATGAGTGTGGACCCAAGCCAGAGTGCGAACATCGTGACGGCATTAAAGACGGCCTTCCCCTTCACCCGCGTGGTCGGTTCAGTCGAAGAATCGGGCTCAAGAGCCTTGCGCTTTGGCTAAAGATATCAGCCCCGTTCAACTCGAGGATCTCTTCCTTAGCAATACGCCCCTGATTGATGTGCGCGCACCCATAGAATTCAAAGTGGGGCATCTGCCGGGTGCCGTTAACCTTCCCCTGTTAAACGACCTTGAGAGAGCGGCTGTTGGCACCGCCTACAAGACCAGCGGCCAAGCGACGGCCATCGAGCTTGGCCATCAGCTAGTGTCGGGGGCGGCCAAAGAGGCGCGCATCCAAGCGTGGATGGATCAGCTTAAGAAATATCCCGAATCCGTCTTCTATTGTTTTCGTGGAGGACTGCGCTCCCAAATTTCGCGTGACTGGGTGAAAGAGCGCGGCATCGGGCGACCCTTGATCGAAGGTGGCTACAAGGCCGGCCGACGTTTTTTGAACGAGCGCATTGAAACGCTCGGCCCAACGTTCTCTTACCGCGTGGTCACCGGCCCCACGGGCAGCGGGAAGACTTTGCTGCTGGAACACTGTGCGAATCAAGCGCCGGTGCTGCATCTAGAAAAACTAGCGCATCACCGAGGCTCAGCGTTCGGCGGCTTCGATAGTCCGCAGCCTTCACAAATCGATTTTGAAAATGCCGTAGCCTTAGAACTCCTGAAATTAAACGCAAATCGCCCAAGTGCGGACCAGCCCGTTCTCGTCGAAGACGAAAGCCGCATGATCGGCCGCTGTGCTGTCCCGGCCACCATCTTTGACCGCATTCGCAACGATCCAGCGATTGTGATCGAAGAAAGCCTCGAAGCTCGGATTGAAACCATTTTTCAGGAGTACATCGTTCGCTCACCCCGCCAAGATAAATTGGGCGAAACGTTTCGGTCAGCCATCCAGGCGATCACAAAAAAATTAGGCGGCGTAAACACCAAAGAGATACTCGAACTTCTGACCACGGCCGAAAACGAAAGCCTGGAAGGTCGCGGATTGGACAACCACCGCCGCTGGATTGAACGACTACTTATTTGCTATTACGACCCATTGTATAAATCGAGTTTACAGCGGCGCGACCCCAAAATCGCTTTCCGCGGATCTCGGGCCGAATGTCGCGAGTATATTCGCACGAACTGGACTCCCCAGGCTCGTTAAAGCGCAGTAGCTTAGTCTTTATGAAAAATAAATTTGTGCTCTTGGGTTTGGTCATTTTGTTGGCTGGATGCATGCAAGATTATCCCGAAACCGCGGGTAGCGGCGGCAACGACAAAGCCTGCAACTTGATCGCCTACCAATCGACCATCGAAGTTCAATACGACGGCGACAATATCCCCGCGAAACTTTCGGCCTGGGTCAACGGAATGGCCGTAGTGAACGAGTGCACTTTGGGATCGGACAATTCTTCTTACTTAACGGTGCGGCACGGAGGCGGCTCTTTAAGCGTGCTACTTCGCGTGGACGGCAATGCCGCGATGAATGAAATGTTCTTCAATGACGACGGAACACCAAGATCGAACGTAAGGCTTCAATTTGTCTTGAAGGGTCGCAACAACTGCAACGATTCCCCGGGGCAGTTTTATACGACCACCACTTCTCTGGATTGGAAGCCGGTGTATTCAAACAGCAACAAAGACTGCGGGCCGAGTGGCTATACGGCGAAGGTTTCGAACTAAAGTTGCGGCGGAGGCTCGGTCCCCTTGTCGCCGCCGCCGATCATTCCAATTACCGCAGAAGCCAGGATCAAAAAGACCAGGCCCCCGGTAACCATGGTGCCATACTTGAGAGCCTTTTCTGAGTCGATCACTTCAAAAACGACCAACACACCCAAAGCGGCCGCACAAATCACGAAGAGTCCTAAACAAATTCGAGCTGCTTTCATAATCAGGCCCCCAAGGCTTTCTTGTTCCAAATACGTTCGTTCAATTTCATTTCTTCGGTGATTTCAAGGACCGTGATCAAATCCGAAAGAAGGTTTTCTACGGAAGAGGTCACATTTTGGAAGTCGTTTCCCAGCTCCAAAAAGTTTCGCCCGTAGGGTATGGCGAAGAACGCCGCGCCGTCGCGAAAGGCCAACTGAACGCCGTGATAGCGTGCATCCAGTTCCAGGATGCGTTCCATAAAATCCGGGGTTAAGATGTAGCGTGCTTCGACCGGGTGGCTCGATTCCACTTTGTATTTTTCTTCGAACTGCGGGTTTTCGAGTTCGACCAGCTTCTGCGAACTCGCGGAAGACATAAGCCTTTGCGCGCTTCGCCCGATAAAGCCAAATTTGCTTTCGGCATAATCACGGCGAATGGTGGTGTAGCCTTCAAAGTTCTTATTGAAATCCGCTTTAAAAATCAGGCCGACAAAAACCGGAACATAGGTGGTTGTCGTATTCCCCTTGGAGTCCTTGGACTTGCGAACTTTATGAACCGCGACTTCCATCAATTCGTAGCGAGTTTCCCCCACTTGGCCTGCGCAATGATCCTCGGCGCGGGCACTGTCGTAGTCCGACGGAAGACCACATAGATTATAAAGATCTTTTGGGAAAGCCACTTGAGGGGTGAAAACAATATTGGGATCCAAGAAGCGGAGAGAGCGCGCTTTGATATTGGCCCTTAATGCGCCCAAGGCCTTGGCCCGCTCTCCGGATTTAGCTAAAAACCGAACCAAAGCTGGCATTATAAAAAAAGCCGCAGCAGCCCAAAGAACCACCGCCACTATCGGCGCATAGTGAAAGTTGAAAAGATTCACGAACCAGCCGCCAAGCCCAGGAAGAATCGCCCGAAGAAAGGCCGTTTTCACTTCTGAGATGTCGACCTTGTGCTCAAGTTCAAAGCGCTCAATATCAGGCCACAGCTCTGTTTGGCAGAATTCCGGAACCTTTTCCAGATTTTGCTTGAGCTGCTGAATGGTTAACATCACTTAACCCGCGTTACCAAAAAGTTTGCCGATGTCGGGACGCTGGGCCTCGACCTCGTTCACCTGAAAAACCGATTTGCGCTGGTAACCCATAAGCGAGGCAAAGACGTTCGTGGGGATACTTTCGACCGCATTGTTGTAGCGAACGACCGCGGCATTGTAAGTGCGCCGAGCGGCGGACAACTGGCCTTCGATTTCATTTAACGAAGCCTGCAAGCTTAAGAAATTTTGATTCGCCTTAAGATCAGGATAGGCTTCAGCCACGGCCACAACCTTGCCAAACATGCTCGACATAGTTGAATCCGCCG
>JBEIHA010000310.1:0-3792 GCA_040381635.1 Pseudobdellovibrionaceae bacterium | reverse complement strand
CTCGATATCTTGGGCGTCGACATGGTTATCAATTATGATTTACCCGACGACGCCGAAAATTACGTTCACCGCATTGGCCGTACGGGTCGCGCGGGTGCGACCGGCCAAGCTTTCTCTTTGGTCGGCGAACGTGACGTCGATGCGCACATGCGCATCGAAGAGTATTTGAAAAATAAAATCGAAAATCTTTGGCTCGACGACACCGAACTGATCACGGATTTTAAACCCGTGCCCCGTGATGAAAGCCGCAATCGCTTCGCGAAAAGTGGACCTGGCGGCGGACGGGATCGTGATCGCGGGCCGCGACCGGACAGAAATGCCGGCGGACCGGGTGGCGGACGTGATCGTGGACCGCGTTCCGGCGGTGGCGGACGTGACCGTGGTCCGGGCGGCGGCGGTGGACGTGATCGCGACCGTGACCGTGATCGCGGACCACGCGGACCGCGTCCGGATGGACCTCGTCCCGAAGGCGCACAGGCCGCGAACGGTGACCGTGGACCGCGCCAAGAACACCGTGACCGAAATTCCGGACGACACCAAGGCAACGGACCACGTGAAGGCGGAGGACCGAATCGAGACCGTGACGGACAACGCCCGCAGGGCGGACCGGGCGGACGTGACCGCGGTCCGGGCGGCGGACGACCGCAACATGCACGCGGACCGCGTGAAGGTGGACCGAACCGCGAAGGTGGACGGCCGCAAGGTCAGGGCGGACGCCCCGATCAAGCGCGAAGGCATCAAGGCAACGGTGGACCGGGACGACAAGGCGGACGACCGCAGCCCCAACACGCACGTGGCGCGAAGCCCGGGGCAGCAGCGGCACCGGCGGGACTTGGCAAAAAAGTTTCGGGATTCTTTAGGAAGTTATTCGGCGGAAGCAAGCCGACTTAATCTTTAGAGTTCGGGCGACCGAATCGAAATGTAACGCGAGTCACCCTGTCTAGACAGGGTATATTGCGTCTAAACTTTTCTTATTTTCCGTCCTGAATCATCACGCGTCTGGCACGGCCGTTTTTGTCGAAAACCCAAACTAGCGTTTGCGTTCCGAACGATTGCGAAAAAATCACCTCGCCATCTTGTTCGCGGTCAGGATTTTTTGCTGGCCCGAAACGGGCTTCGATCTCCGCTCGTGAAACGATTCCCGGTTCAATATCTATGAAGATAGAAACTCCGCCCTTCGACTTGGGCGTTTTCAAAACCAACTTTTTCCAGCGTCCTTTGATCTCACCGTTTTCGAAAGTGTCAAAGGTGGCACGTGAATCGCTCGGTACTTGGCGCAGCTCAATTGTCAAAGCCGTGGCCACTTTGTCTTTCTTGGCCGGGCTGATCTCGAGCAGATTTTGGATGTCAGAAAGAACTTGATGTTCCATTTTAGATTTTGCCATTGAGTTGTGGGTAAGTAGCATCGAGCAAAGAAGCACAAGCCTGCGCCTCATTCCGCCTCAGTCCAAGCGAAGGACTTAACGATCTGATTGCAATCCTGAACCGTTTTTCCAAATGAATCGCGATGATCGCGGCAAGTGAGGGTAACGGCCGTTTTGTTTTTCAAGAACACCACTTGGCGCAATTGCTTTTTGGTTTCGCGGCTGACGATGTCGAGCAAAAAGGCCGACTGCGAATTGATCTTGATCGGTTTGGCCGTCAGTACGTCAAATCCAAAACGTGTGTAATCTTGCATCCACTTGCGTACATAGCTTTTAAGCGATTGCGTTTTTCGCAAATCATCGACTCGTACACTCAGCGCAGGTTGCTGGCCGTGTTGCGAGACCGGGGCCTTGTAAACGGTGACTAACGAAGGAATATCTTTCGGCGGTGCGGATTGAATCCAAGCGGTGCCGCCACTGTCCATGCGGAAACCTTTTGCCGAAAAGAACAAGCCCTGTCGTTCCGATACCAACGCCGAACTACCCGTACCGGGAATGGGCGCCGCCCAAGCGTAACCCTGTAAAACAAGAGCCAAACACCACAACAACATAGGTTTTAGATTATGTCTTAAGGCGCGCCCGCACAAGGCCCGCTTGGTGGGGTGAAACCGACCTGCAGGATTCTGGACTGGACATTGGGCGTGGCCTTGGCCTTACCCTTCCTCAGCGACGTAAAGACGAGGCGGCGTAAGTCCGGTGAAAGGGACGGGTGGCGGCGGTCGTCTTCGGCGTTGTCGCTGAGCTTTCGTGCGCAGGCCGATTCGGCTTGAAAGGACCATAGCTGCCAGGTGTTGGTCTTGGGATTCCATTGCGACCAGAAAAGCCAACGTGAATCGCTTGAGAATTCGACGTCGGCCTTCGGCACCACCAGATCAGGGGCAATCTCCAGCGGCGGGGTGTTTCCTTTTTGAATCTTGAGTCGTGCGACGCCGAACGAAGCGTCCCAATCAACCCATGCTCTCCATTTGCCGTCGGGTGATGAAGTCATCAACGCGGGATTAGACCCAAGTGAACTGACCGCGCGGGATTGGCGTGAAACGCGGTTCATCGTCATCACTTCCAATTTATTCTGGCGGGCACGGGTCCACGAAATGGTTTTACCGTCGTGACTAAAGCGCGCTTCGCCGTCAAAGCCGGGCGTATCCGTCAAGCGCGTGATCTCAAGACCTTTGAGTGAATGCAGATAAACTTCGGTGGGCTCTTGAAAATAGGGCGGTAAAGTCGAGGCCTCGGCCGACGGCCTTAGCAGTGGCGGATTTTCTTTCAGCTCGTCGGTCGAGCTTGAATACAAAATGGCTTCCTCTTTCGGATGATAGACGGGATGTGAAACATCCCCATTTTGAAACGTGATCCGCGTTTCTTCACCATCGGCTAAATTCTTTTCGTAGACTTGGGCCTGAGTATGGCCAGGGCGCCCGGCGCTGACAAAAAGTAAGCGGTCACCACTCGGATTGAAGACTGCCTGCGAGCTCTGGCCATCTTCAACCAAAATGCTTTCGGACGTGTAACTGATTTCGGGAACAGGGGTACTGGTTTTAACTTTCTCTGTTGTTTTGCAGGCGATCGGCAGCGTCGCCACCAAGAGGAACGGCATCCAGCGCCTTTTGCACGAGCGAGGTCGGAGCATATTTACGGATCTCCTTAAGGTCGACCCAAAGCGTTTCTTCCTTGGGTGTGGACCCTTTTGGGCAAAGGGTCACGTAAATATCATGATGCGTGATCGAGTGTTTGTAATCAAACCGCAGCGGCTTGCTTTTCACTTTTCTGGCCTTCCCTGGCAAAACCCAATGTCCCTTAGCGAAAGGTACCGTGGTGTTTTTAGTGAGCAGCAGTTTTCCCCTGGTGATCACGACCTGCGGTTCCCACACCCAAATCTCACGCTCACGGCGCGGTTTGGGTTTGGGCAGCGACGTGATCAAATCCATTTTGAGCGCGGTGCAATCCGTACGTAGCGGGCACATCATGCACACCACGACCTTGGGTGTACAGATGGTGCGGCCTAGCTCCATCAACGCTTGGTTCATCTCGTAGCTCGACACTTCGGCGACCCATTCATCCGCAAGTCTTTGGATCTCGTCGCGAGTTTTGCTTTTCCACCATTCCCACGGAAGTCCGTAAAAACGCGAGAGCACGCGAATCACGTTGCCGTCCACCACGCCCGCCGCTTCATCGAAGGCCAAGCTGCTGACCGCGCGCGCGGTGTACGGGCCAAAGCCGGGAAATTCCATCAGACTTTTATGGTCACGTGGAAATCCACCGGCGTTGTGAAGAGCCTGCGCGGATTTATGCAGGTTTCGCGCGCGACTGTAGTAACCCAGGCCCGCCCACATTTCCAGCACGGCTTCAGGCCCAGCCGTCGCCAGTGATT
>JBEIHA010000309.1:0-3829 GCA_040381635.1 Pseudobdellovibrionaceae bacterium | reverse complement strand
GGAGCGTAAAGCACCCCAACCTTTGGCCGACACCGGGGCCACGGGGCGAACACTTAGGATCAGTGATGAACTGACTTTAATCGCGGGAAAAAGTGCCGCCGACAATCTTAAGCTTTTGCGTAAAGCTCGGGCCTGGGATTACTGGTTTCATTTGCGCGATGTGCCCAGCAGTCATGCTATTTTATTTCGCAATAAAAACACGGTCGTCAGCGACAAAATCGTGCAGCAGGTCGTTGAATGGTATGTCCGCCAGCACTTTGGGCAGAAATACAAGCAGCATGCAGGCGAAAAAATACAGATTTTAATGGCCGAATGCCGCTTTGTTCGCCCCATCAAGGGGGATAAGATCGGTCGAGTGACCTTTCAGAACGAACGCGTCGTCACTTTCCACGTTCCGCCCGCTTGACTCTGGTGGCAGTCGTTCTAAAATTTGCCCCATGATTGATGTTAAAAATCTAAGCAAGAATTACGGCGATCGGCCGGCGATAACAAAATTGAATTTCAGCGTCAAGAAAGGTGAAGTCGTGGGATTTCTTGGGCCGAATGGCGCAGGCAAATCAACCACGATGAAAATCATCACCGGCTACATGGCGCCCTCAGGCGGGGAAGTGCGGGTGGCCGGCTTCGATGTCTTTGAGAACCCGATGGAAGTCAAAAGCCGCATCGGCTACCTTCCCGAAACGCCGCCCGTTTATCACGACATGTATGTGCGCGATTATCTGACCTTCGTGGCCAATTTGAAGCGGGTGGAAAAATCGCGCGTCAAAGCCTTGGTCGACGCCGCTTTAGAGAAAACAACTTTGGGCGATGTCGCGGGACGCCTGATCGGCAACTTGTCGAAAGGTTTTAAACAGCGCGTGGGCTTGGCGCAAGCTCTGGTTTCAGATCCCGAAATTTTAGTTTTGGATGAACCAACCGTTGGTCTTGATCCCAAGCAAGTGGCCGAGATGCGCCAGTTGATCCGCCAACTGCGCGGGCAACACACGATTATTCTTTCGACCCATATTCTGCCCGAAGTGCAGGCCAGCTGCGACAAAGTCATCATCATCAACCGCGGTGCCATCGTCGCCGAAGACACTCTCGATGGTCTATCAAGGCGCATGTCCGGCGGTGGACATTCTGTTCATCTGCGTGTGCGCCGCCATCACCAGACCGTGACCACCGGAATTGCCGCGGTCGCCGGCGTTCGCAAAGTCACCAATGTCGGCAATTCCATAGAAATCGAAACCGACGGTGCGGATGAAACCGTAGAAAAGGTGGCGGGCTTTGTCGTCACCGAGGGCGCAGGTCTTATGGAACTTAAAGTTCAGTCTCTGGCTCTCGAAGACATCTTCATTAAACTCACTTCACCGGGAGCCACTCTATGAGAGCCATGCTGACCCTCGCGGGAAAAGACCTGCGCAATCTTTTGACTAATCCCTTGTTTTACGTGATTGCGGGCTTAAGTACGATCGTCTGGAGCTACACCTACATGCGCGGGCTTCTGCAATTCGCCCAACGATCACTGGCCATGAATCAACCGGGGATGGAAGCGGGACTGAATCTGCAGCGCGAAGTTTTTCTGGCGCATATTTCTTACGTGCATTTGCTCTTCGTGTTTTTGGTGCCGGCTTTGACAATGCGGCTTTTGGCCGAAGAAAAGCGCTTACGCACTTATGATTTACTTTTGACCTCACCGATCAGCGCCACCGAAATCGCCCTGGGTAAATTTTTAGCCGGGCTTGGCGCGGTCAGCGCCCTTACGCTGATTTCATTTTTCTATCCTCTGGCGACGAGGTTGGTGGTGGCCTATCCTTTCGTGCCCTTGATGTCTGCTTACCTCGGCTTGTTTTTGGTTTCGGCGGTCTACGTCGCGGTGGGCTTGTTTGCTTCGGCGCTGACCGAATCCATTATGCTCTCCGTGATCATGGCTTTGATCTTCAATCTTATGTTGTGGTTCGTGTCCCAGGGCCTGGGTGAACAGTCGGGGACGGTTGGCGCGGTGATGGAATACATCGGCCTTGGTCAGCATTTCACCGGCTTTATCATGGGCGCGATCAAGTTAAATTCCTTAGTCTTCTTATGCAGTGTGATCGGTCTGTTCGTCTTTCTTACTCAACGGGTCGTTGAGTCTTCACGGTGGAGGTAAGCGGTGAGCGGCAAAGCTAAAATTTTCTTATTCGTCGCTTTCCTGTTCGTGATCGTTTCGGTTGTTTTGAAAGTGATGACTGGGATGTGGTTGAATTTGAATAGCGTATTGCTTGGGATCGCCGGGGCCTGCGTGGTCGCGGCCGTGGTCTTCGACTGGAAGATGTACTGGGAATTCTTGACCATGCGTACGACCAAACACGGGATGAACATGGGCGCGATGATTATCGTGGCCATCGTCTTTATGGTGTGCATTAACTATTTGGCCAATCGCCACAACAAAACCTGGGACGTCACCCAAGAAAAACTGAACTCTCTTTCGGAGCAAACCGTTTCACTGCTGAAGGGATTGAAGTCCGATATGGATGTGAAAGTGTTCTATAAGGGGGCGGCGGGACAAGAAGAGCGATCCCGGGTGAAGCAGAACTTTCAGTTTTACCAAGATCAGTCACCTCGCTTGAAAATCACGTTAATAAATTCGTACGTCGATTCCGAAGCCGCCTTGAAATACTTGAACGATCAGCCGGACCGCGATTCATCGCCGGTGTTTGTGTTTATGGAATACAACGGCAAGAAAGTTCGTGCAGAAAGTCCTTTCGACGAATCCGCGCTGACGTCGGCAATGGTTAAAGCCACCCGCTTAGGCGAGCAAAAAATTTATTTCGTGCGCGGGCACGGCGAAAAAGACACCGATATGGACAACGATCAGGGTCTTAGCGCGTTTGCCCGTTCGCTGGAAGAAGCTTCGTTCAAAGTTGAGCCCCTGAACTTGATCGAGAAAAAAGAGATCCCGAAGGATGCGGCCGTTGTGGCCATCGTTGGTCCGGTCGTGGCTTTTCTGGACGAAGAAATGAAGTGGCTGCGTGACTATGTTCAAAGTGGCGGTCGAATATTTTTGGCCATCGATCCGGGTCAGCGGCACAACCTTGCCAATCTCACTAAAACTTTAGGCATCGAATTTCAGAATAACTTTGTGCTGACGCGCTCACCTTTGGTGGGCTGGGGACCGGCGGGTGTGCTGGGCTTAGGCTTTGATCCCACCAGCGAAATCACGCGCAGTTTTCCCAACGGCGCCTCGTTCGCACTTTTCCCCTTGGCCAGTGAGCTTAAGCCCGCGCAAGGCCGCGATGCTGCGCTCGAAGTGAAGGAGATTGTGAAATCGGACAACAATTCCTTTACGATGACGGATCCGAACAAACCACTAACTGCTCCGCCTAAGACGGCGGCGGTCACGATGGGTATGACTTCCGAAGGGCCAGCTCAAGAGGGAAAGAAATTTCGCGCGGTGGTTTTTGGTGATTCGGATTTTATCTCGAACCGAGGTATGGCGGTGGGAATTAACCGTGACCTCGCGATCAATGCGCTAGCGCAAATGACCGATCAGGCGGATTTGATCAGCATCCGTCCTAAGCTCCCTAAAGGTACGATGATGATGCTGACAGGGGTTCAGCGCTTGATGATTGTGATCGTGGGTTTGAGCATTCCCTTATTGCTGTTGATCACTAGCGCTGTCATTTGGTTTCGCCGGAGAGGCGCGTGAATCAGTTTTTTGGAAAAATTCGCGCGAGCTGGTTGATGTCGTTGATGGTTGCGGGCTTGGCGATCTACACCCTTATGGATTACCGCAAGGCGCAGGATGAAGGCACCTTTGCCGAAGACGAGCGCGCGTCCTTTTCGCTTCGTAGTCAGGACATCGATTATC
>JBEIHA010000308.1:0-3865 GCA_040381635.1 Pseudobdellovibrionaceae bacterium | reverse complement strand
TATACATGGAAGTATGCGATCAGATAACACGATGCATGACGTTCTTTGAAGTGGAAGCGTTAGCCCGTTTCGTTTTTGACGATAATGTTATCCCGGAGAGAGCTCAGGTTGTAACGAGGGCTGCAAAGCTTGAGAGAGCGCTTGGATGGCGCGCACGTTTTTATTTTCCACTCGGTAAACTAAAAATATTTCATCACCGTGGGCCGGTGCTCCTTTCAGCATGCTTAACTCGGCGCCTTCGGCTTGGGCCACTCGGGTGGGGAGGATGCCGACGCCTGCGCCGCTCCTCACGAGTGAAGCAATCACTTCAAGATTGCTCGATTCGATCACTCGCTTAAAGGTCAGACCTTGGCGTTTCAGCTTGCGCAGGATCGTTTGCGTTTGCACGAGGCTTGGTTCGACGATCAGCACATCTTTCGCCTGTAGTTGCTGGGATTGCCATAGCGTCACGGTGTCCTTGGCCAGACTTTTCATTATCAAATCGGGGTGTGGCTGCGGGTTCACAACGATTCCCAAATCGATTTCGAGCGCTAATATTTTTTGCGTGATGGTTCGGGAGAGGTCGTGTTGCAAGCCGATCTCTAGGTCAGAATATTTGGCCAATAGGTTCGGCAAAAACAAGGGCAGCGCATAGCGGCCCACCGAAGGGTGGCAGCCAAGTGTAAATCGTCCACGCACTTCGTTCATCGTGCTTAAAGTCTGGCCGCGCAGTTCCTCCCAGCGGCTGATGAGGTGCCGCGTTTCGGCCAGCATCCGCTCGCCAGCCTTGGTTAATTTCGTCCCTTGGCGGGTGCGGATCAATAGACGCGTACCGACACTTTGCTCCAGTCTTTGCATAGCTAAGGACAGCGAGGGCTGACTGATTCCTAGGCGGGTGGCCGCCTTGGTGAAATTTCCGGTTTGGGAAATCTCGACGAAGTAAGCGAGATCGGAACTCGACGGAAGCATAGGTATTTCCTATCGTAAGTAAAGGGTAATGATATTTTACCTATATCTATAAATCTGGTGAATTCAAGTCCGAACACCAACATGGGAGGAATCGATATGAACCAGAATCTGAAGCGACGACGATTTTTGCAGAACACGATCGGAATCGCCGGCGCACTGATGGGCAGCAAAGCTTTAGCGAACCAGGTGTGCACAAAAACCGTCGCGCAAATGGAAGGGCCTTTTTATCCGGGTGAGAGCAATATTCTGCCCATCAATGATTTGACCCGTGTTGAGGGCGCCAAACAGAGCGCGCTGGGGCAAGTTATTTACTTGAATGGCATTGTTCGCGATCTGAACTGCCAACCCATCGAAGGTGTGAATGTCGAGATCTGGCAGGCTTGTGCTTCGGGTCGCTACAATCATGACCGCGACCCCAACCCCGCCGCTCTGGATCCGAATTTTCGCTACTGGGGGGAAGCCTTCACGGATGCGAAGGGTGAATACCATTTCAAGTCCGTTGTTCCCGGCGCTTATCCTGCGGACACCGACTGGGACCGGCCGCCGCATATTCATTTTCGCTTGGCAAAAAGAGGCTACGTTGAACTGATCACGCAGATGTACTTCAAGAGCCATCCATTAAACGACGCGGATAAAATTCTTGAACGCATACCGCAGCGTTTGCGCAACGACGTGATCGTGGATTTTCAAAACAACACTTCCGAACCGGGCACTCTCGTCGGCCAATTCAATATTTCAATCGAAAAAATCTAGAAACTCGCGAGCGCCCGTGCTGAAAAGCCGGGCGTTCGTCGCTGCGGCGATCCTCTGTTGCGACCGATAAACTTTGTAATTGATTCCATAAATGACGACTTGCGTGGTGGTTTTTACTCAAGAATAATTCAATAAAATCAACAATTTGCTATGTGGCGCTCAGTGAGTTCCAAAGTGGAACCAAACTGATTGCAAACTTTTCATCACGTGCTTTAATCATTCCCTACAAAGGTCGAGGTTGACCGAACGAAATCTCTAGAGGGGGAATTCATGTTTACACGGAAGATAACTCTTTGCTTGGCTCTCAGCGTGTTCTCAGCTGGCGCGCAAGCGGAACGCTACTTGGTGCAGTTCAAATCCCAACAAACTTTTAAAAATGTCGTGCACAACATGAAGACGGCGAACACCAGCGGCGCGGCTTCGGGCATGAAGCTTTTGGGGAATAACGCCACTGTCGGTCAAGCTCTTGAGCACCTCGAAATGTTGGTGATCGATAGCAGCGACGCGGCCGCGATCGCTTCACTCAAGAAGCATCCGGCCATCGCCCTCGTTGAAAAGGAAATTTTCCATCCCGCGCCGAAGCCCATGGCCACTTGGGGCAATCAAGTTCAGGATTTCGGGGTTTCGCCTTCTGCCGTGGAGCAACCATGGGGTATCGAAGCCGTCCGAGCGCCGGCAGCTTGGACCACCACAAAAGGTGAAACGGCGCGCGTGATGGTTTTGGACACGGGCTTGGATAAAGAGCATATCGCTCTTGCGTCCCGCTTAGAAAAAGGCCGCAATTTCACGACCAGGGATTCCAATGATTTCTCGGATTCCATCGGTCACGGCACGCACGTAGCGGGCACCATTCTGGCCGACGGTTTCAATGGCGGTTTAGTGGGCGTGGCTCCCGAAGCGAAGTTGTTGATGGGTAAAGTGTGTTCGGACATGGGCTGCAGCTCGGTTGCGATTGCGGGCGGTATCAACTGGGCGATCGCAGAAAAAGTCGACGTCGTTAATATGTCTTTGGGTGGAGCGTTTATATCGAACGGCGAAGCGCAGGCCCTTCAGCGTGCCGAAGCCCAAGGCGTGATGGTGATTGCCGCTAGTGGCAATGGTGGAACGGGAAATGTTTCTTACCCGGCCGCTTTTGGTACGGTTCTCGCCGTTGGTGCGGTCGACTCGACTTTAAAGAAGGCTGATTTTTCTCAGTGGGGGCCTCAGCTGGCTATTATGGGTCCCGGGGTAGATGTCATCTCCGCGGTTCCCCGCGGTACCGGCCGCGGCGCGACTCTGAAGGTCGACTTGCAAGACGGCAAAGGTTTGGCTGACATCAAGTCTACTCCCTTTGTGGGCTCGCCCGTTGTTCCCCAGTCCAGCAATGAGCTGGTTTTCGCTGGCCTCGGTAAAGCGCAAGATTTCGCAACGGTGAACGTGCGCGGCAAGTTCGCGCTGATCTCACGCGGTGAAATTCCGTTCAAAGACAAAGTCTCCAATGCCATCCAGGCCGGTGCACGAGGTGTGATGATCTTCAACAACGCTCCAGGGCTTCTGCAAGGCTCGTTGTCGGAAGATGGCTCGGAGGTTGCGGTTCCTGCCGCCATGATCGAACAATCCGTCGGTGAAGCCGCCAAGGCCTTGTTGCTCGCGGGTAATCGCGTGAGTGCGTCAATGTCGGTAGATGCGACGGACTTTGCCTCGTTCCAGGGAACATCGATGGCTACGCCCCACGTGGCCGGTGTCGCGGCACTCGTGCGTGCGGCCAACAAGAATCTGACTCCGGCTCAGGTGCGTGATCTGTTGAAGAACACCGCCACACCGCTAGGTCCTAATGAGGCCAATCAGTATGGCCGTGGCCTGGTGAATGCTGAAGCCGCCGTAAACCAGGCTTTGGTTCCGGCGTTTCGACTGGCGAACTAAGAAAAGGCTCCCTAGTGGGGGCCTTTTTCATTATCCTCAAGCGGCAATGCGCTTACGAATCCTCACTTACAATATGCACAAAGGATTCTGCTTCTATTCTAGGCAGTATGTTTTGCGTGAATTGCGTGAGGCCATTCGAAAAGTCGACGCGGATATCGTTTTTCTTCAAGAAGTGATGGGCGTTCATCCGGTCGATATGCTGGCGGAAGAGCTGGACTCGCAATTCGAGTATCTGGCAGATGAGATTTGGCCACATTTTGCT
>JBEIHA010000307.1:0-3889 GCA_040381635.1 Pseudobdellovibrionaceae bacterium | reverse complement strand
GCTCGACAGCGGGGTTGTGCATTCCACTTTGAATAGCTTGAGCTCGATTGCGCCCCTGCAGCGGGCCGAGGCTCTGCGTAGCTTTCCGCTGAATCGAATTTCGTTCCCGAACATGAGCGTGGAAGCTCTTCCGCGCTTTCAGAGGATTTACGACGAGACTTTTAAATCAAATCGCACTGAGAGATAAGCGCGTGCGGCCCTTCGGACTATTGCGCACGGGCTGCGGATCGTTAATGGACTTCTGCCCGTAGATTTCAATGTAAAGATCATAGGCCGAACGATTCATGCCGACCCCATTCAACAGCCCCGAGCGATTCACGGGGTCCTCAGGGATGGATCCCAAATTCAGATACAAAAGAAAACGTCCGTTCACGCAGCGGCTGTGAACAGGATTATTCCCCGCCATGCCACGCATGCCCGAGTGTCGAACCATAACTCCGTTCAACATCAACTCCCAGCGGATGATGTTGCTGGGGTAACCGCCTTCGTTGCAGTCGCCGCCTAAATTCCATTCGGTAAGTCCGGCAGGAACACCGTATTCATTGCCGCTGCCGACGTTGGCTTTGATCGTCAGGTTTTCTGTTTTTGGTGAAATACAATCGTCGTCACATTCGTCCAGAGACTGATTAAAGAGCTCTTCGTTGGCCGGGTCTGCGTATTGCCCACAGTTGGTGAACGGAAGCACCATAAGACCGGTGACGGCTAGGGCTAGCAAAGCGCGATGGGTTGCAGATCGGGACATCAATTCACCTCTACGACGATCCTTTTATGTATCGACTTGAGTCTAGTTAAACTTAAGGTCTCAAGTCGGATTTTTCATGTGTGTGTTTCACTATGAGACATTGACCGGGAGCTTGAACTTCGCCACACTCCGCCTTCTGTGTTTTTACATATGATTTTGCACCTGATGATCGCCTCGTTGCTTGGCTGGAGCACCCACTCCTTTGCCGGCGACAGCTTTAAGTTTCACCTCCTGAGCGAGCCCCACAATCTTGATCCACAAACCTCGTCCGCGGCCTCGGGCAATTACCTTTTCCACAATTTGTATCGAGGCCTCTACGTCTATTCGCGAAGCGAAGGCCTTCGCACCGAAGGCGCGTCCGCTTGCCAACGTGCAAAACTGAAAATGACCTGCACCCTGCGCGCCAGTTTTTGGAGCGACGGCAAGCCTATCGTGGCCCAGAACTACGTGGATGCTTTTCGCCGCCTGATCGATCCGGAGAATAAAAGTTCGCAGGCCGATGTTTTGTTTTCTTTAAAAAATGCGCGCGAAATTTGGACCGGGAAATCAAACCCGACCGCCCTTGGGATTCAAGCCCCTTCGCCTAATGTCCTGGTTTTTCAGTTCGCGGAAGAAGACCCGGAATTCGAGTACCGCTTGATTCATCCGGCGCTAAGTCCATTGCCCCCGGGCGGATTTCGATCCCGTGAAGACGCGGTGAATATGCCAACCAGCGGACCTTACAGAATTTCGGATTGGAAGCGCGGGGCTTGGGCCAAACTTCAGCCAAATGAAAACTACAGCCGCGGAAACCCGCAGCGACCTCCCGCGGAAGCTCTTTTTATCGAAGAAGATTCAACGGCTTTACGACTTTTTGAAAGCGGGAAGTTAACTTTTCTACGCCGCTTGGTGGCCTCGGAATTCCCGCGCTTTCGCGATAAGCCTGAATTTCAGCAAGTTCCCATGGCGCGTTTCGATTACGTGGGCTTCGGTCCGGCTCTCTTAGAAAACAAAGAGGCGCGCTTCGCACTGGTGCGCGGGATTGAGTTTTCGGACTTTATTCGCCTTTTCGGCGCCCGCAGCGCGGCGGGCTGCCCGGCCTTGCCGGCACACTACATGGACCAAGCGAACTGCCTGAAGCCCGACTTCAAAGTGGCGCGCGCGGTGGCTGAAAAAACGGGGATGCCTGCGAAACTCAATATGCAGTTTAGCAAAATGGGTGGCGACGATATCGTTCGAGCCGTCGAATGGTTTCAAGGCCAATGGAAGAAAAATTTGGGTTGGTCCATAGAACTTAAGGGTCAGGAGCAAGTCGTGTATTTGGCCCAACTGCGCGAGCGACCGCCGCCCATTTTTAGAAAAGGCGTAAGCCTCGACCGACCCACTTGTCTGGCCGCACTCGAAATTTTCTTGAAAGGTCATCCCGAAAACTTCATCGCGCTCGACGACCCGAAGTTTGAAAAACTGGTTGGGCACTTACGCAAACAAGTCACACTCCCCGCCCGCAAAAAAGCCTGTAGGGAAGCGGTGGACCACCTTTTGTCACTTGATCGCCTCATTCCTTTGGGTGAAATGCACTTCACCGTGCTGGCCTCCCAGAAGTTCAAGGGCTGGGAGCTTAACGAGCTCAATCAGCTCGATTTGAGCCAGCTTTCAGCGTTTTAAGCCGGGCATCCTGGCCCGAGGTCTAGTTATGCTTTAGTCCGACCTAGTCTAGGCCGAATAGTGGTTGTGAGCCTTCAGACCGGACTACAATCAGGAGTAACCCCCATGTCCAAAGATCAAAAAGACAATGTTGTACAGATGACGAGCGCCACCTGCTGCGTGGAAAAATGTAGCAAGAAGGGCGATCGCCTCAACTTTTGCTCGGAACACTACGCTTGGTTCAAAGAAGGCCTCGTGAACCGCAAAGGTCAGCGCCCCCTCGACTTCGATAAAAAGTTCCAGGCTTACTCGATGAGAACGGGCAAGAAAGCCGCTTAAAGTTGGCCCTGTAAGGCCATAAAGAGCGTGAAAGAGATCACGAAGGTTTTCAATCCGAAGAGGAGAAGCTGACCCATGCTTCTCCTTTCGTCTTTTTGATTCCTCAAGTTTAGTTTCTTCACTTTAAACCCGCCTTTTGTTAGTTTCCTGGGTCTATGTCTTTGGTGACCCGACTTGCCCGCCGCCGCGGATTTCAATGCCTACATAAATACGTCGTACCCGAATGGACCGATTCGGCGAATTCTAGCGTCTTCGGTGCGTGCTTCACCCCTCACGGCCACGGACACAACTACGAGCTGGAAATCTACATCGAAGGCCCGATGGATCCGGTGACGGGAATGATCCTTAATTTGACTGAGGTGGATTTGATCCTTAAAGAAGCTGTTCAACCGCTTGAGGGAAAACACATTAACCTAGAAGTGCCCGCTCTTTCGGGCCAGGTTCCCACGACCGAGAGGCTCGCGCACTACTTGATGAATCGCTTGCAAGCGCAGTTTGTTTCTCCGGTTCGATTGGTGAAAATCAGATTGTTCGAATACGAAAATCTTTGGGTGGATCTTTGGGCGAATTGACCTGGACCCGACGTTATTCATTTCAGAGTGTGCATTCGCTCAACTCGACCGTTTTGCGCGAGCGTGTGCATGGTCATCAGTATTTACTTGAGGTCACTTTCACGGGAGATGTGAATGAGACCGACTCTATCGTTCAACGCGAAATTCTGTTCCGACTCCATGCTCGCGAACTTTCGTTTCTAGAACCGGCGACGGGCGAGCACATCGTCGATTGGATTCATGAACGGCTTTTGAAAACATCGCTGTCTCCCCGCCTTAAAGCCGTCGCCCTGCAAGAGACTCGAAAAAACCGCTTCGTTAGCGCGCGTTCGGAATTGCGCTATGTTTAAGCTGAACGCGTTCGAGGTCCCACTTGTCTGATCAACCCGGTACCCGTCTAAGCAAGGTCATGTCCGAACGCGGATTGTGTTCACGCCGTGAAGCCGACGATTTGATCGCACGCGGTCTAGTTAAAGTGAATGGTGAAGTTGTCTCGCAGCTAGGCACGCGCATTTTGCCGGACGCAGAAATTGAAATCGTTGGGCGCGCCAAACAAGAATTGTCCGAGAAAGTCACCATCCTGGTGAACAAGCCCATCGGCTATGTTTCCTCGCAGCCTGAAGATGGCTACTAG
>JBEIHA010000306.1:0-3899 GCA_040381635.1 Pseudobdellovibrionaceae bacterium | reverse complement strand
TCGGACTCCATCTTACTGATAAAGGCATTGCGCTCGCTTCGCATGCGCTCATCGGTTTGTGGCCAGTAGTTGAGCACACTGGCGGATTCGCGTCCCGAAATGGTCGCCACGATCATCGCGGTCAGGAGTGGGTCTTTTTCTACTGAGAAATGCTTGTTCACGACAAAGACGTAGTCGCTGAGGGGCATTTCGAGATTGCGCACCATCTTCCATAAATCATCCCACACCATAGTGCGCAGCAAGTGATCGCTGATGCGGCTGAGATTTTCGCGAACATAAGTCATCGAAGCAGGGTCCAGCGAGACCGCAATGTAGCCGTCATCCTGAAAATTGGGATAGACGAAGGTGGGACAGGGCCAGGGGCCCGTCAAGGTTTCGGTGGCTTTAGTCAGATCCACGCGGATCGACTGAGTGTTCAGGTTAGATTTTTGAAAGAGCGCCACCGTCACCGTTTGCGGTCGGAAGGCCGCACCTTTTGAGGGCGTAACGACCAAATCCATAGACTTAAGCGTCTCGCCCTTGCATTCCCATTTTGCGGTGATCTTGTCTGTGCCGCTTTGTTGCAGCCAACGGGTCGACCATAAAGTCAGATCGCGGTCCGTCTGCGCTTGCAGCGTGGCGATGAATTCCTTTAGGTCGGCATTTTTGAAAGCGTAGGTGTGGATAAAGTTTTGCACACCTTTTTGAAATGCGGCGGGTGTCATGTAGGCGCGCAATTGCTTAAGTACCGCGGCACCTTTGCCGTAGGTAATGCCGTCGAAATTGGCGAAGGCGTCTTTCACGCTGTTGACCGGGGCTTCGATCGGATGAGTCGTGATTAAAGAGTCTTCCCAGTACGCCCAGTTCTTATCGTCGACAAAGAAATCCTGCCAGGCTTCATTGAATTCGGTGCCTTCGTGCAGAGCTAAGGCCGCCATAAAAGTCGCGAAGCTTTCGTTCAACCACAGGTCGTTCCACCATTTCATGGTGACGATATCGCCGAACCACATATGCGCCATTTCGTGCATGATGATGCTGGCAAGGCCGCGCAGATCGCGACGAGTCGGTTGCGAACGCCATAAAAAACGTTCGTTAAACGTGACCGCGCCCACGTTTTCCATCGCGCCCGCGTTGAATTCCGGCACGACGAGCTGGTCATACTTTTTGAACGGATACTTCATCCCAAAATAAGAGTTAAAGAATTTCAGGCCCTGTTTTGTGTAAGTGAACCATTCTTTCGTCCGCAAGTGCTTTGCCATCGTGGGACGCACGAATAAACGCAAGGGGATATCTTCGTACTTATCGCTATAAACTTTGAACGGGCCGGCGATCAGCGAGTACAAATAAGTCGCGATCGGGTCCGTCGCAGGGAAAGTCCACAGCCTTCGGCCTTTCGCGGTTTTCGAAGGCATCCCCATGGTGGTCGAGACCACTTCCCAGGCCGCCGGGGCGTCCACCGACAAAGTCAAAACGGCGCGCAAGTCGGGCTGATCGAAGGCGGGCATAAAGCGATTGAGGTCGAAGGTTTGAAATTGGGTGTGCAGGAAAATCTCTTTGGTCTGCGGATCGATGAATTTGTGTAAGCCCTGACCTTGGCGGGAATAATTCTGCTGATATTCGATCTGCACAACGTTTGCGCCTTCTTTTAGAGCGGTCGGTGGCAGATGGATTTGAAATGCGGTCTTGGCACTGGGGTCTAGGATTTGATCGTTCAATTTGAGAGAGATGATTTTCCCCTCAAAGAAATCGAGCCGCAGGGGCTTCGAGGCATCCTTCAGGTTGAATTTGATTTCGCTTTTGCCATCGAAAGTTTGATCGGCTTCGGCGTCAGTCAACTTGACCCAAACCTGATACTGAACATCGCTGACGCGGGCTTTGCGCTCTTGCGCTTCGGTCCACGTCAAGTCGCTAACGCTGGCTGCAGAAGGGGCCTGGGCTTTTTTGTCTCTCGTTGATTTGCAGGACGTGAGAGTGAGTAACGGCACCAGAATTAGGATTGCAAAAGCTGATTTCATATTTCCTCCGGATCTTTAAGATCTAACAAATTTTGCCCGCCGTTCACAAGACTTACTTGATCTTACATGGGGGCAGGAGTACTTATGAAGACTACCGACCGTCTGGCGGCCAGCAGCTCGAGGGAACGACCAAAATGGAAAACGAAACCACAGAGCTGGACTGGTCCGACATCAACACGCTCAAAGAACATTGGGCCGAACTGGATCTGAACTCGCGCAAAGAAAAATTCTCTGGCCTGCCGCGCACCGATGCCGAAGATTTGTTCCTCAGCTTCGGACCCGACGAACAGATCGAATTGGTCACGGATATGTCCGCGGTCGAAAAACGCTCGTGGATCCGACTTTTGGCCCTGGATGACGCGGCCGATTTTATTCAAAGACTGCCCTCGGACGCACGCCAAGATATTTTGCTGCTGCTGGACGCGGTCTCGCGCCAAGAGGTGATGGGGCTTATGGCCTACGCCGAAGACGAAGCGGGGGGTGTGATGAACCCGCGCTATTTCCGTCTTCGGCCAGATATGTCCGTGGAAGAAGCCATTCGTTACTTGCGCGCGCAAGCCATGACTCCGGTAGAAACAATCTATTACGCCTACGTTTTGGATTATGACCAAAAACTTTTAGGCATCGTTTCGTTCCGCGAACTACTGCTGGCTAGGCCCGACAAAAAAGTGCGCGAGATCATGACCGATGAACCGGTCACGATCCCCGAAGAAATGGACCGCGAAGAAATCGCCTCGCTGTTTGTGTCCCACCAGTATATGGCCTTGCCGGTGGTCGACGATGAATTGCGGATGAAGGGGATTATCACCTACGACGACATTGTTGATGTTGTGCAAAAAGAAACCACCGAAGACATTCAGAAGCTCGGCGGTATGCAGGCCTTGGATGCGCCGTATTTCAAAACTCATTTTCTAAGTATGGTGCGCAAACGCGCCGGCTGGCTGATGGTTCTTTTCGTGGGGGAAATGTTCACTGCAACCGCTATGGCCAGCTACGAACACCAGATCGCCAAGGCGGTGGTGCTGGCCATGTTTATTCCTTTGATTATTTCGTCAGGCGGAAATTCGGGTTCGCAGGCTTCGACCTTAATCATTCGATCCTTGGCGATTCGCGAAATCCGCTTGCGCGATTGGTGGCGGGTGATGTTTCGAGAACTGGGGGCCGGCCTTGTCTTAGGACTTTGTTTGGGCTCTTTGGGTTTTTTGCGCGTCTTTATCGGCGGGCATTTCGAAGAAGGGCTTGGTCAGCATAGCGTGCTGCTGGGGCTTACCGTTGCGGCCAGCTTGGTCGGCGTGGTGGTGTGGGGATCCCTTGCCGGGGCGATGCTACCCTTCGCTTTAAGAAAATTAGGGTTGGATCCAGCAACCGCATCAGCACCGTTGGTGGCCACACTGGTGGATGTGACGGGTTTGGTGATTTATTTTAGCTTCGCCACCTGGCTACTGAGTGGCGCGCTACTGTAGACTTGTGCGGGGCTGCGTGGTTGCACCTAGCGCCTGTGCTTCAAGCTTTTTGTTTTCTTCTTGTCTTCTTCTTCTTCTTCTTCTTCCCGGTGTCTTCTTCCCACAAAAAGAATCCCCCACTCCCTAACTCTTGCGGCCACGATGGCCGCAAGAAAGCCATCCCAAGGATGGAAAATCCCCGCACCAGCACGATCAGCTTCATCGAAGACGAAATCCATGACTCAATTCCAAGAAGATAACCTAAAAAATTCGACCTTAAACCCAGCCTGTTGAATCCACTAAAGGTTGAATCCACTAAACAGCCTAAAAACCAACAGCCTAAAAACCAGCAAAAAATCTTGATTCGGCAATGGTAATAAAGTAGTTTAACTGAATGAAACAACTCGAGTTTAAAAAAGTAAATGGATGGGGCGGTAAGCGTAAAAAGGCCGGAAGAAAAAAT
>JBEIHA010000305.1:0-3901 GCA_040381635.1 Pseudobdellovibrionaceae bacterium | reverse complement strand
CTCCTTGATAGGGTTCGATAAACGAAGGGTGATTGTGACTTTCCATCTTGAAGGCCACTTTTTCACCTTGGCCTAAATCGATCACTCCCGCGTTTTCGCCCATGGATTGCAAAACCCGTTTTGATTTCTGAGCGAATTTCTTCAAGTGAACGCGCGAAGATTTGTAAGAGCAATGCTCGGACCAAAGCGCGCTGAAGAGAGCAAACTCAACGCCTTGCGGATCGCGACCGAGAAGCTTTTGAATTCTCTCGTATTCGCTTGTCGAAAGACGGTATTTTTTTAGTTTTTCTTGGAATTCATTCATGTTTCACCATTCAATTTTCTATCCGTTTTTAGTCAGACCTATTCGTCCAGCCATGGCTCATTCGTCGCAAAATCAACTCAACATCGAACCCAAAATCGCCCGGCCGTCTTCGCCGCCCATCCAATCGTGAATCGCACGTTCCGGATGCGGCATTAATCCTGCCACGTTTCCAGCTTCGTTGGTCACCCCGGCGATGTCTTGCAAAGAACCGTTAGGGGCGCCGCCCTCGTACTTCAGCCAAACTTGGCCTTGATCGTTCAATTTCTTCAAAACATCGTCTTCAGAATGAAAGCGACCTTCGCCGTGCGCGATGGGCAAACGCAAGGGCTTCGACAAATCATTAAGCCACGCGGATTTGCCTGCGGGCTTCAGGGTTACCCACTTGTCGATAAACTTGCGCGATTCATTGCGCACCAGAACTCCCGGCAAAAGCCGCGCTTCACATAGAATTTGAAAACCATTGCAGATACCTAAAACCGGTGCGCCTTTAGCTGCGGCCTCGCCCAAACTTTTCATGACCGGCGCTTTTGCCGCCAAGGCCCCGCAGCGCAAATAATCGCCGTAAGAAAATCCGCCAGGCAATACAAACGAAGAATAGTCCGCTGGATTGAAGTGGTCTTCGTGCCAAAGCCACTTAGGCGTTAAGCCAAGAGCTTCAACCGCCTGCCACACATCGCGGTCGCAATTGGTGCCGAGAAAGCGAAGAATACCAACCGGCTTCGCACTCACTTTCGCACCGGCCCCACGACTTCCAATTCAAAAGTCTCGATCAAAGGATTGTACAAAACGAATTCGGCGATTTCTTTTGCCTTGGCTAAAGCCTTCGCTTCGTCGGTCTCGGCGACATCGAGCTGCACGTACTTGCCGACGCGGGCTTGGTTGACGCTGCGGCCATGGGCTTTCAAAGTTCCTTCGACGGCGCGCCCTTGAGTGTCCAAAACTTCATTACGGGGCAGGATCTTTACTCCGATTTTCATACACTGGCTCCTTTGAGGCGATTCAAAACTTCTTGGTAGGATTCTTCCACTTTGCCGAGATCACGGCGAAATCGGTCCTTGTCATATTTTTCGCCAGTGCTGATGTCCCACAAACGGCAAGTGTCGGGGGAAACTTCATCGGCCAAAACGATTTCACCATTGGTGTTACGGCCGAATTCCAATTTAAAATCGATCAACTCTAAACCGGCTTTAGCAAATTCCGCGCGCAACACTTCGTTGATCGCTCGCGCCTTGGTTTTTAAAATTTCCAGGTCCTCGCGAACCGGCACGGCCTTCATCATCAAAGCCTGGTCGTCGCTCAAGAACGGATCGCCGAGAGCATCTTCTTTGTAGTAAAATTCGACCAACGGTTGTTCTAACGACGTGCCTTCGGGCTTACCCAACTTTTTCGCGGTCGAACCCGCCAGCCGATTGCGCGTGACGACCTCAAGCGGAATGATGGTCAACTTTTGGCAAATCATTTCGGTATCCGAAACATCCTTGATCAGATGCGTGCGGATTCCCGCCTTGGTTAAACGACCGTAAAGCAAGGATGTGATTTTCGCATTGATCCTGCCTTTGCCGGCGAAGCTGCCCTTTTTCTCGGCATTAAAAGCGGTGAGCGAGTCTTTGTACTCAACCCAAACTTCTTCGGGCCGCCCTTGGACGGCAAACATCTTCTTAGCTTTTCCTTCGTACAGAAGTTCGGCTTTCACTCTTTCCATTTCCTTTACCTTTCAGCACATTTCCAATAATCGAATCGATGCGCTTGCGCTGTGATTCGCCCGAGAAGATCGGCTTCAACGAGGCCTTGGTCACGTAGCGGCTCGCTTCCGGGTCAGCCAGCAGACGTGCTTCTAAAGAATCACCAGGTTCCAAGTCATGGCATACGCGCTGAACCAATTTGTACGCGTCTTCGCGCGAAAGCCCCTTATCGATCATCGCCAGCAAAACCTGGCTAGAAAACAAAACGCCTTGAGATTGCTCGATATTGCGCTTCATTCGGTCTTCGTTAACGAACAATCCTTCAAGCAATTTCGCTAAGCGGTCCAAGGCGTAGTCCGCCATGATGAATGAATCGGGGAAAATCACGCGCTCCACACTTGAGTGCGAGATATCGCGTTCGTGCCACAACGCCACGTTTTCCAATGCTGCCCCGGCATTGGCGCGAAGCAGGCGCGCAATCCCCGTCAGGTTTTCGGCGCTGATCGGATTCTTCTTGTGCGGCATAGCCGACGATCCTTTTTGCCCGGGCGTGAAACTTTCGATCACCTCGCCCACTTCGGTTCTTTGAAGGTGGCGCATTTCAACGCAAATTCTTTCGATAGCGGCGCCGGTCATCGCCAAAGCCCACATCATCTCGGCGTGACGGTCGCGAGGAATCACCTGAGTCGCGATCGATTCAGGCTCGAAGCCCAAAGTTTCGCCCACTAGTCTTTCTACTTCCGGAGGTTGGGTGGAATAAGTCCCGACCGCGCCGCTCAGTTTAACAATTTTCATTTGCTGAACGGCGCGCTCGACACGCTGCCGCGTCCGACGGAACTCCATCAAAAAGCCGGCCATCTTGTAACCAAACGTGGTCGCCTCGGCATGCATCCCGTGGGTGCGCCCCGCGGACAACGTGTGTTTGTGCTTCATCGATAATTTTTCTAGTGCCGCTTCGACTATATCAAAACGCGTGAACAAAACTTCAGAAGCGCGGGCAATTTGCAGGGCCAAGGCTGTGTCTAACACATCCGAAGACGTCATCCCGTAATGCAGATACCGTCCCGACGGTCCCACGTTTTCGGCCACGTTTGACACGAAGGCAATCACATCGTGTTTAGTTGTCTTCTCAATTTCGTCAATGCGTTTGACCGAAAATTTGGCCTTAGCCTTTAGATCCCGGTACGCTTTTTCCGGAATGATTTTGAGTTTCGCTTGGGCTTGCGCCACCGCCAATTCAACATCGAGAAGGCAGCGAAAACGCTCTTCCTGGGACCAGAGGTCACCCATTTCAGGGCGCGTGTAGCGCATGATCACGGCGGGCTCCTTGCTTTTTCATTTGGTCAACGCGCCACTGCACAAGACGCGCGTGGCAAGCGGCCTCGCGTTCAAGACGCGCGGATAAATCCAGCCGCGCTAGACTTTCGGGCGCGATCCAATCCCAGTTCTTCCAACCCGGCAGTCTTTCTTCTTGGTTGGACAAATCGTAAACGGAGGAATGCGGACAAAGGTTCACTGCCGAGGAATCCACCGACCAAGCGGCGAGCGGCAAGCGACGATACAAGTGCGCCCGGGCTTCTTCGGCCCACTCGAAACGTCGCACTTCATTATGGGCAGAGGCCGCCGGCACCTTCAACCAAACCTGAAACACATCGCGGTCGGTCCAGCGCAAGACCATCATATTTGTGTACGCCCATGGCAGATGCAAATCATTGAGAACGATGGAGTATTCGGGAAATCCATCGGACCATGGTCCACGATCACAACGGCCATCGAACGAAATCCAGCGCCACTCAGGTTTGCGAATCTTATTCGCAAAGATCTGCTGGGCGACTTCAACGCCCACGCGGTCGGTTTCCTCTGAGGACAAACACCAGATCCATTGCGGTGTACGGTAAGCGGACTTGTGCCCGCG
>JBEIHA010000304.1:0-3910 GCA_040381635.1 Pseudobdellovibrionaceae bacterium | reverse complement strand
GGTACGTCGCAGGATACTCGGACGATTCATTTATTCGCCTTTTGGATTTCCTTAGCGGCCGGTCCATCCAGATTAAAGCCTCGGTTTGGCAGCAGGGGCGACTGATTGATTCAAATCATGACTATATGGTCGCCAACACTCAAGAGCTAGACACCGTCTGGTTGCCCGAGGACAAAATTGCACGGCACGAAAGTTTGCCGATCGAGATCGCACGAGGGTGTATTTTCCGGTGCTCTTTTTGCGCTTATCCGCTCAACGGAAAGAAGAAATTCGACTACATCCGATCCGCCGCAAATCTAAAGCAAGAATTTGAACGGAATTACGAGAGTTTGGGTGTCACCAATTAAGGGTTCATGGATGACACTTTCAACGACAGTGAATTCAAGATCAACTTCATGAATGAGATTATTCAAAGCTTAAATTTCAAACTGAAATTCTGCGGTTACCTTACACCCGAATTGTTGGCTACTTGGCCCCACCACGCCGATTTATTGAATCAAATGGGACTCGAAGGCGCGAGCATGGGAATTGAAACTTTGAATCCGGCGAGCCGGCGTAAAATTCGTAAAGGGCCAGATTTGGATGGAATTTTTAGGGCCATCGAACGATTGAAATCAAATCCTTCGAATCCCGTTGGTGTGCAGGCCAATTTTATAGTTGGATTGCCGGAAGAGTCGGCCGAGAATCTTGAGAAAACACAACGTTGGCTTCTTGAAAACACAACGTTGATAGATCAAGTCTCATGGCAGGCACTAGAAATTCTGAAGCCGGTGCCAAGACTTTACCTATCCGAGATCGATAAGGATCCAGCGAAATATGGATATAAAATCACCGGTGTGCTCGAGGGAGGGTCAAAACTCAATTGGCAAAATTCGTTTTTTAACTATTCTTCGGCGCGGGCGCTGGTCGAAAAATATCGAGCGGACCACAACCGGATCGCCCGCCTGGGTGGCTGGGCTGGCCACCAGCTTCGCTCATTCAAAAATATTAACTACGATCAATTGATGAAAGATCGTTCAGAAAGATACCACCTAGAGGGCCGACCATTGGGCCCTACAAGGTTGGAGGCCGTGCGCGAATACTTCCTAAGTCTTGGCCTTGGAAGCCCACGCAACGGCCCGCGGCCTGACATGCCTACGTATTAGATTTTCTCTACGACGATCGTGATTTCGGCTTCTAGGCCTTCGCCCATCTTCACCGAAGCTTTGTGTTGGCCCAGCAACTTGATGGGCTCTTCCAAATGGATGTCACGGCGATCAACCTCAAAGCCGGCGGTCGCCAACTGCTTAGAAATTTCCATCGTGGTCACCGAACCGAAGAGCTTTTCGCTATCCGCGGCGGCTTCCAATTTGAAATTCAAGGTCACGCCTTGCATCTTCTTGATCAATTCTTGCCGGCCCGCCAAAGCTTTCTTCTTTTTCACGTCCGCGACTTTTTTCAAGTGCTGCCACTCAGTGACGCTTTTTTCGTCCGCAGCCTGAGCGAGCTGGCGGGGGAACAAGAAGTTGCGCGCGTAACCATTGGTCACATTCACAAGATCGCCGACTTTGCCGAGATCCTTGACATCTTTTTGCAAAATAACTTTCATAAATTCCTCATTTCCTAAAGAGTCGCACGCTTGCGGCTCGCAATATTAAATTTCTCTCTCAAACTCTTCGTTTTTATTCGCGCCCTTCGCAAACTTCGCGCGAAAGTCGAACCAGTAATCCGTCAGTCCCAGTACGCTCACGAACAGGAACAGATAAACCACGATCAAAACCATAAACAGCGATTGCCAAATCAAGCCCACGCGCAACTTTTCAAGCGTCCGCCCAACGACGGCGATCCCTTGAAAGAAGAAGAGCGTAAAGCAAACATTCAGAGCATTGGCCGAAACGGCTTCCACCGCTTGGTTTGAGAAACCGCCAAACTTCCCCAGTAGCGCCAAGATAAAAATCCAAACGCAGGCGTCGGGAACCCGGAATTCCTTCAATTGATCACGCATCGGCGCAGACTCCGGCGCCGAACCCGCGGGCATCAAGGGATCACGACTGTGATCCCGCCGCATTAGGCCTCGGCTTTCTAGCAAAATGGCCAAATACAGCGCCGCCATCCACATCATCAAAATAATCGAGGGCAATTGCAGCATCAGATCGTAGTACTTTAACTGAAGACCGGGGTTGTAAGTTTCTAGAGGCTTCAGCATATTTTCAACGGCCGTCAAAATGGTCGTTGACCACTTGGGACCCGTCATCGACATCCAAAAGAGGAAGGTGCCCGTCCAGATCAACGAATTGATCACCAACGTGAAAAATGCCGAGACATGAAACGCCAATCCCAGTTCTTCAAGCTCGGCGAAGACGCCCATCAAAAGCACAAGGCTAAGAAAGGCTACCGCCAGCAGTTGGAATC
Source organism: Pseudobdellovibrionaceae bacterium (assembly GCA_040381635.1). Taxonomy (GTDB): domain Bacteria; phylum Bdellovibrionota; class Bdellovibrionia; order Bdellovibrionales; family UBA1609; genus JALHOQ01. Next base: position 1,519 of record JBEIHA010000304.1, on the reverse strand, counting down.
CGAACGCGAACAAAGCCACGCTCAAAGCGACGGTCAATCCCCAGTAAATCAAGCGACCGGAATTCCGGCGCAGGACTTTTAAGGATGCGGCCCCTAAAATATAGGTGAGGGCCGTCATCAAGACCGCCCAGACACTATAAAATAAGAAGCGAACGCCACTTTGCATTTTGGTCATTTGGAATTAACGGGGACCTCTGTCGCCGCGATCACCGCCGCCTTCACGAGGGCCGCGGTCAAAACCGCCGCCGCCGCCACGATCGCCTCTGTCACCGCGGTCGCCGCGGTCTCCACGATCACCGCCGCCACCGAATCCGCCACCACTCATGCGCATCGCTTTGCGCTGTTGGTTCTTGATTTCGCGTTCGCGTTCGCGGTTCGCGGTTTCAACCAATGCGGCTTTGAATTTCTCTACCACTTTGGTCAGCGAGGCGCGGTCATCAAGACGGGTGTGTTGGAAGCGCAATACTTTATCGTTGATGCGCATCGTTCGCTCGAGCTCGGCGATGGCTTCGCCTTCGGCTTCGAAGGTCGAGTGGAAATAATTGCCGCGCGTGATTTTGTCCATGGGATTGCCCAGCTTGCGCTTGCCCCAGGTGTCCAAGTGATTCACTTCACCTTTGAACGATTTGATGATGTCCTGGTTGCGCTTGAACAAGGCCTTTTGGTCTTCTTCGGAAGCATCCGGGTGCATGATCACGATAACTTCATATTTGCGACGTACTTTAGAAGTGGCTTCAGCCATCTAAGACATCCTTTCGGGTTAAGCCCCGACCAAAAGGCGGAGCAAGGATTAATGGAAAAAAGAAGGGTTAGCATGGCTTAGCCCCCCCTTCAAGCGAAAGCCGGACTTATCTTCGGGGAGAGTCTATGGGAAGATTTGAGGGTATGAAACTGTCCCTAAAAGCTCTCTCCGGCCCTAAGAAAGATGAATCCTTCGAACTCGTCGACGGTATGACCGTTGGCCGTGCTGGCGCAGGCATCACTCTGGATGATGCCAAGATCTCGTCCATCCACGCCCGGATCGTAAAAACCGGTGAGCAGTGGTTTATTGAGGACAATAACTCGAAAAACGGTATCCGGGTCAGCGGCGAAAAGGTGGCCTCGGTGGAATTGCGCCCCGGGGTGCAGTTTTTCATCGGTGACACCCAGTTCGAAGTCCGCGAAATTAGGCCTAAACTCAAGCCTAAGCCAACAAAAAAGCAGCGCTACTGGCACGAAGTGCTCTCCGATTTCGTTCGCGACAATTCGGCCGCTTTCAACGATCGGCCCCGGCCGGTATCGCCTTTGGAACCCGCGCTTATTCTGGAGTTTGTCCGAGGAACGCAAGTGAACTCAAAGTGGGTCTTGGGCTTCGGACCGCGAAAAATTGGTGCGAATTCGGTGGATCTTCCGATTTGGGAGCCCGGCGCGCCGGCCACGTGTTTTGAAATTGTTCCCTCCGCCGGAGGCCTACTTTTCAAAACCGGGCGCCCGGATATTGTTTTGCTTAATGGCGAAGCGGTGGACAGTCAGGTACTTC
>JBEIHA010000303.1:0-3912 GCA_040381635.1 Pseudobdellovibrionaceae bacterium | reverse complement strand
CGAACAACTGAGTGATTCAGGTGGAACAAACTTAGCCCTCGATTACCATCCCCAGTCGGTCGATCATGTCGTTTACATCAGCCCCGACGTGATAGCCAGAATAGCAAGGAGCGAAACCACCGCGGTGCTGCTTCCATCTTCGGACTTCTACTTAAAAATGCGCTATCCCCCCGCGCGCGAATTGATCGACGCCGGAGCCCGAGTCGCTCTTTCCACCGATTTCAATCCCGGCACCAGCCCTACGCAAGACTTGAGCTTCATCGGCGTGCTCGCGCGAGTGGAAATGAAGATGTCCATCCCCGAGGTGATCGCCGCATTCACCTTGGGTGGCGCCTTTGCTTTGGGCAGACATAAGGACTTAGGTTCTTTGCAAGTGGGTAAGCGCTGCGATTTCGTAGTTTTGGAGGGAAGCTGGCGCGATCTCTTCTATTCCGTAGGCCATCATCCTGTCGATTCCGTCTGGAAAGCCGGACTTCTTCTTAAATAAGTGAAAAAAACCGAAAAAGGTTTTGATTTTCGTAAGAGATCTTTCCTAGAGTTGAGTTGTTAGATCTTGATGGGGACGTTGTACAGGGACGTTACAACTTTTGCTGGTAGCAACAAGAGGGGACAGGAAGCCATGGCTCAATCCGTAATACACTTAACTCAGTCGAGATTTTACTCGCCGGTATTGAATGCGGCGGTGTTCGACGGACCGATCCGAATTTACTTTGCGCAACACCAAGAAGAATTGGCGTTGAAAGTTTACTCGAAGCTTCAGACCTACTTGCAAGACACTTACAGTGCTTTCCGCAAGAACTTCAAGCAGCACGGGCAAACTATCTTCTTGATGCTTTACCCGACGCAGGAATCCTTTAAAGAATCATTTGAGGTAGAAGGCGGCTTTGAGCTTTCGGTTGCTTTCGAAAAGCTGGGAAATGACCATGTGCTGGGCGTTCGCGGCCCCTTGCTCGAAAACGAGTACGAAGAAGTATTCGACCGAGTTAAACTTATTCTGCAAGATCTTGGACTGTCTCAGGAGTTTGCTGTTCAATCAGTTTGACTAGGTTGTCGCGTGACTGGGAAGAGTCCCAGTCGTAAGAACCTTGGGCCTCCCAGATCATTTCGCCTTTGGGATTGATTAAGAAATGCTTCGGATAAACCTGAACAGCGAAAGCGTTCGTCAGTATCTTTTGTTTATCAAATATCGTTGGCAGAACAATTCCTTCATCCTGCAGAAAGCTCTTCGCTAGCTCAAAATTTTCGGAATTCTCATCGTCCACGTTGACGGTCACCACCGCTAGCTCGGGACCTGACCAATTCAGCGCCATTTGATTCAAAGACGGCATTTCTGCGAGGCAAGGCGGGCAAGAGTACGACCAGAAGCTGAGGAGAGTCCATTTACCCTGGAAGTTCTGGGGGGTTAGCTTGTTATTCCCATCCATGTATTCAAATTGAGGCAGATTCTTCCGAAAAGTATCTTGAATGCGGAGTTCGGCGAGCGGGCTGGTCCAAGGTGCAGTTTCCATCTTGGAGAGGCTGTAAATCGCAACGGTGAGCAGCAGGATTATGGCAACGGCGAAAATCGCCATCAGTCGATACGTTTTTCCAGGAGAAGGTTCATTTGCAGAAGGCGAAGAAGACATGGCGCAAAGGTATCTTGAACCGCCAGGGCGGTCAAATCGTGCTCGAGTATGTGCTTCTCTTAACCATTGGCGTGAGCATCGCGATGCTGATCACTTCACAAATGGCTTCGCGTAGCGAAGACAACCCGGGCTTTCTCGTGCGAAAGTGGTTCGAGATTATAAAAACGATCGGCGAAGATCCCGCGGATGATTTGCGGCCGGCCGACGGTTAGATTCAAAGAAATACAGAATCGCGTTTTTTGAGCTCCATGTTCAGGCGCTCCTGCATTTTTTCTTGGATTTCTTCGGCTAATTCACGCACCAGTTCCCGATCATTGGCCGCATCTTTTTTGTAAGGCAGTTTGATCGGATCCATAAAGATGATCCGCCATTTCGAAGGCAGCGGGATGATATTCAAAGGCAAAGGTAAGATCACGCCGCGCAAGAACCTTGTGAGCTTCAGGCGGCTTAAGTTCACGTGCGTCTCTTCCGCACCTATGACCAGCGTCGGCACGATGGGTGAGCCGGTAAGCAGAGCCATGCGCACAAAACCGCGCTTGAATTCTTGAAGCTGGTACGCCTTAGAGGTCGGTTTGAAGTTGCCGTATTCGCCCTCGGGGAAAAGGACGACGATCTGTTTTTTCATTAGCGACTTTATGCCGTTGTCGGTGGTGGCTTCGATGAAGCCCAATTTTTGTGCAGGAATGGCGGTGGTTTGATTCAAAAACCAAAGATGATGGGTCAGAACCCGCGGATCGCGACGCGAAGCCCGCGTGATTTCGTGATGCAAAACCATGGCGTCAAAGCCCGAAACACCCGAATGGTTGGCGATGATCACCGCACCGCCGCGTTTCGGAATACGATCGCCGTGATCGACGACGACGCGAAAATAGGTTTTCATTAACTCCAAAAAGAAATGTGGAAGTAGTTTGTAGACTAAGGTTTCGCGATCGGATCCCAAAATATGATTCAAAACTTGGTCAGGCTTGATCCGAAACAGACTCTTCATGATGGGTTAAGTAATACCCTGTTTTTTTGTTTCCAAGCACGTGGGACTTGTTTATTTTGGGTTCATGGAAAAATTTATTCTCGCCCTCGACCAAGGAACGACTGGAACGCGCAGCTGCCTGATCAACCGCTCGGCCCAAATCGTGGCTTCAGCCGCCCAAGAACATCCGCAGATCTACCCCAAGCCTGGTTGGGTTGAACACGATCCCGAAGCCATTTGGTCGACCGTCACCGCCACGATTCAGGCTGTTTTAAAAAAAGCGGGCGTTCAAGGTGAACAGATCACTGCCATCGGGATCACCAATCAGCGGGAAACGGTGGTGATGTGGGACAAAGATTCACACAAAGCGATTCACAACGCTATCGTTTGGCAATGCCGCCGGACGACGGACTACTGCAATAAATTAAAGAAAAAGCCTGAAGCGAAGATCATTAAGAAGAAAACCGGTTTAATCATCGATCCTTACTTTTCCGCCAGCAAGATTCGCTGGTTGTTAGAAAACGTCGCAGGCGCACGGGCCCAGGCCTTGAAAGGGCAGCTGCGTGTGGGAACGATCGACACGTTTCTGCTTTGGCGCCTGACTTTGGGCTTAAGTTTCAAGACGGATGTTTCGAATGCTTCGCGCACCCAGCTGATGAATATCGCTAAGGGGGATTGGGATCCGGATCTGCTTAAGCTGTTTCAGGTGCCGGCAGTGATTCTCCCTAGGATCGCCGCTTCGAGTGATGATTTCGGTGTGACCAAGGGAGTTCCTGGTCTGCCCGACGGAATTCCGGTTTCGGGAATCGCGGGCGATCAACAGTCCGCACTTTTCGGGCAGACTTGCTTTGAGGTCGGCAGTAGCAAGTGCACCTTCGGTACGGGATCGTTTCTTTTGATGAACACCGGCGCAAAAATGGTGGCCAGCAAAGCAGGCTTACTGACCACGGTGGCATGGAAATTAAAGAGCGAAAAGAAAATGACCTATGCGCTCGAAGGTGGCGCTTTCATTTGCGGAGCGGCGGTGCAGTGGTTGCGCGACGAAATGAAGTTCATTAACGAGAGCCACGAGGTGGAAACCCTGGCTCGCGAAGTGAACTCTACGGACGGTGTTTACCTTGTCCCTGCTTTTGTGGGCTTAGGTGCCCCTTACTGGGATCCAGACGCCAGGGCGGCAATCGTTGGTATGACCCGTGGCACCAGTCGCACTCATTTGGCGCGCGCGACTTTAGAAGCGATGGCGCTTCAGAATGTGGATATTCTGACGGCGATGGGTAAGGATCTCGGCCGAAAAATGGGAGCCGTCCGGGTCGATGGTGG
>JBEIHA010000302.1:0-3915 GCA_040381635.1 Pseudobdellovibrionaceae bacterium | reverse complement strand
GTCCCGATGGTGGGGACGGCGGTCGGGGTGGCAGCATCATCCTGCGCGTCGATGCGCGCCTCCATTCACTCCTCGATTTGCGCTTTCAAAAATCCTACAAAGCCGCGGATGGCGAGCAAGGCGGCAAACAGATGTCGTCGGGCAAAGCCGGTGACGATTTGATCATCGCGGTTCCCCCGGGAACTTTGGTGAAAGATCAAGATGGGCGTGTGCTCTACGATCTGTCGGAAGTCCAAGAGTTCGTTTTTCTAGAAGGCGGGCTCGGCGGCAAAGGCAATGTGTTCTATAAATCCAGCGTGAACCAAGCGCCGACCGTGGCGCAAAAGGGTTTGCCAGGTAAGCAGATGGACATTCATCTTGAACTTAAACTTTTGGCGGACATTGGTATCGTCGGACTTCCAAACGCGGGGAAGTCCACTTTGATTTCAAGAATCTCTTCGGCCAAACCGAAAATCGCGGATTATCCGTTCACAACTTTAGTCCCCAACTTGGGCGTCGTGAAATTCAAAGATGATTTAAGTTTGGTCGTCGCCGATATTCCAGGTTTGATCGAAGGCGCGCACACGGGTGCGGGTTTGGGAACGCAGTTCTTAAGACACATTGAGCGTTGCCGACTGTTTGTTCATTTGATCGACATTTCACCCATGACCGGTCGCGATCCTTGGGAAGCTTACCAGGAAATTCGCAATGAACTGGTGGCCTACGACTCCTTAAAAGAGGGCGAAGAAGGCTTTGAACCGCTGGCGCCGCGCGCGGAAATCGTGGCACTAAATAAAATCGATACGGTCGGTGAAGAAACTCTACGCACCACGATCGCTAAATTCAAAAACAAAGGCCACGAGGTTTTCGCCCTCTCGGCCGCGACCGGCAAAAACACCAAAGAGCTGGTCGAACTTCTTGGGAAACGAGTCTTTCAGTGAGTTCAAAAGTCGGCTTTTTCGGCGGCAATTTCGATCCTTTTCACTACGGACATTTAAACAGCATCTTGCAAGTGGCCGAGCAACTGGATCTCGATCAAGTGCGCGTGGTTCCGGCATCAATTTCCCCTCTAAGAATACAAACTCAAAGCTCGACCCCCGAACAGCGGTTAGAAATGCTTAAGCGCGGTGTGGCCGACCATTCGGAGTTGATCGAAATCGACACACGCGAAATCAAGCGCGGCGGCATGAGCTACACCATCGACACCATTGAATCCTACCTGAAAGAGCAGCCGTCGAATGAGGTCACCTTGATCATCGGCATGGATCAATTCTGGAAGTTCGATCAATGGAAGAGCTACGATAAGCTTTTGACCTTGGTCGATTTGGCCGTGACCACGCGGCCCGGGATGGAACTTCCTTACTCCCTTGAAGAGTGGCCGCTGGGCGTGCGCAACTTGGTCAGTGATTACGACACCAAACAAGCGATGTTGAAAAGCGGGAAGACCATTCACTTCGTGCAGCTCGACGATGTCGAGGCTTCGGGCACCGAAATACGCCGCAAGATCCGCATTAGCCAAGATGTGCAAACTTTGGTGGCGCCCCCGGTTGAAGAATACATCCGTACCAATAAGCTTTACGAAACCGTACAGAACTCGATCGGTGATTTTGAAATGTTTGCGGCCTATTGCGAAAAGATCATCAGTGAAAAGGGCGGCGTGAACGTAAAAACGTTCGATTTACGCAATCACAATGCGCCTAGCGAATTCACCGTGATCGCTTCGGGCACCAGCACCCGTCACGCGACCGCATTGGCCGAACACGTGATGAAAGAAGTGAAGAAAGATTACGGTGTTTGGCCCGAAAATATCGAAGGCCAAGGCGAGGGCCGCTGGATCGTCACCGATTACGGCGCCCTGATCATTCACACCTTCTATGATTTCGTACGCCAAGAGTATCGACTTGAAGACCTTTGGACCAGACAATCTAAATGAAGCTTAGGTTCTTGATCCTCGAAGGCGGCAAACCACCCGAATGGGTGGCCACGGCGCGCGCCGAATACGCTGCGAAGATCACTCTGTTTGTGCCTTTTGAAATCAAGTTGTTAAAAAGCCCCAACGCGGATCGCGACAGTGCGGATGTGAAGCGCAAGCTGGAAGCCGAACTGATCTTGCGCGAGTTGGATGACAAAGATCTATTGGTCTTGTTCGACGAGAGGGGAAAGCTCGCGAAGACCAGCGAAGATTTCTCAATCGCATTGTCACGAGTATTAGAGAGCGGCAAATCCAACATCTTTTTCTGCATCGGTGGCCCTTACGGCTTCGCCGATGAAGTGAAAAAGCGAGCCCAATTTCAATGGAGCTTATCTCCCCTCACCATGAATCACTGGATCGCCGGCCTTATGGCGTTGGAGCAGATCTATCGTGGGATGACGATCTTGCGCGGGATTCCTTATCACAATCGCTAATTCAAGGCCCCGCGACGCCGGCTGTTCAGCTCTTCGTCTTCGTTGCCTTTGCATGGCTCCAACTCCATCGGAATCCAGTTTGAAGTCGCCCGGGTTAGCGAACGTGTACGTCACGGCCCACTTGTTGCCAATTGAGCGTGAAAGTTGAAGTCTTCCGTAAGCACGGGCGCCCTTCCATTCAAACTTCGGGCCTCCGCTGGAGGCGTCGACCTCCCAAACTTTGGCTGAAAATGAGTGCGAAGAAACAGAGTCAGGAGTGCCGTTCACAAGACACTGGGGCCGTGGGACGTAGATTAGTCCCTTATTTTTTTGCGAGCTAAAACTGATCCTCTTTTCTACCTTTTGTGTAGAAGGTGCCATCTTTACCATCGCCTTTCCCAATCGGACCGTGGGTTAGGGTGTCTTTTAATTGACCGACGGCTTTGGCTGTCCTTCTGCGAGACACTAGATTTTCGTCGATCATTTGGCATTGGGCCGCCAGGGCCGCCCAGCCAGGAAGGCTAAAGCAACCGGCGTGGGCTATGGTGGCGCGATTTTTTAAACTATCATTTCTTTGGCCAAAAAGTTCGCGCATTCGCTTCGTGAACTCGTCACCACCTTCGGTGCTTTTTGATACGACCCCCAGGACCTCGCGCAAATTGCCCCGGGCGAAGATGGGACCACCTGAATTTCCGCCGATGAGGCGACAAGTTTTTGTGCCGAACAAACTGGTAAATTCAGCGACGTGAAACGGCACCAATCCTTCGCTATCTACTTCGCAATGGACGGCATCAAGGTTAAAAACTTTGTTGTCACTTCCAGGCATGTTGACGACCAGAGCGGTCAAATCCGTGAGACCGGGTGAAATGGAGGTGGGCGGGCGAACAAAATCGTATCCAACCGCCGCTTCGCTAATTTCGAGAGTCGCGTAGTCGGTGGAATACTTATTGTTGTCATTGAATACGGACTTCAAAACACTCGTTACGATAAAAGTTCGGCTGGGGCGACCGGGTGTAGCGACGGTGCGAAAAAAAGTCTTGCCGTTACCCACGGCCTCCGCGCAGTGTCCGGCAGTCAGAATTTTTCGCGCTTCGTAAAGGGCGCCCGTGCAGCGAGTGACGCTGGAGCGCACACTTTTGTATCCATATTCGTATCTGGTTTCGGTTTTTACCGTAAGAAGAATGCCGAGCGAATTGGTGCAGTTCGAAGAATCGCCGCAGCTTAAGCTGACCGCGTTCGCATCCCACACGCCGTCGACGATGAACGGATTCGGTGGATCCTTCTTCGATTCTTTGTTACAGCCAATGGTGCCGAGAATGGTCACCGCAAACAATATAATTTTCAGCGCCGTCCTAGCCAATGCCATCGTGATCCTCCGTAGATCGTTCGGGAGCTTTCATTACAACTTATGTGCCACCGCGATCTTCGCCAACGGGAATCGTCTGTATGTGTCGGACACTCACGCGAATCGCCACCTATAGGTGGCGATTTGCTCAAGGGGCTGAGAGATGCGCAGTGAATGAGCGCCAGACGCGACGGACCACACTTCGG
>JBEIHA010000301.1:0-3943 GCA_040381635.1 Pseudobdellovibrionaceae bacterium | reverse complement strand
TCGTCGTCTTCGTTGAAGATGGATTCGGCGAATTTTTCTTGCGGGTCGATGCCTAAGCGGGCTTTTACTTCGTCGGGGGAGTCAGCGTCTTCCCAGTCGCCGCCGGTTAGGCCTTCATCGGCGAACTCTCCGAGGAGCTTATTGGCTTCGGATTCGAGTTCGGAGTTGGTGACTGTGTACTGCACAAAAACTGGGCGGTTTTCGACGTCGAATTCTTGCCATAGGCGGGGGAATTCGTGGTCGTCTTCGCTGGCAAAATATTGTTCGAACAGTGAGGCGGCCACGTCGACGGACAAATTGAGCAATTGGATCACATTGTCTTTGTCTTTTTTATACTGAATCGACACTTCAAAGTTGCTTTGGCGCAGGCCTTTTCCGCCGTGATAGCCGACGCTGACCAAAAGCTCTTCGGGGTAAACGCGGCCATCGACCACCACTTTGCCCTGGCCGATTTGGCTCTTGAAGGTCTGTTTGAATACAGACTCCACCTGCTTGAGAAATTCTTTGGGCAGAGGGGACCATTTCTTCGATGTTTTCAGTCGGGGATGCATAAGTTGCTCACGAGTTAAAATTTGACCTGTTCGCTCAAATACCATTATATGAGATCAAAGGCCTGTTTATTCGCTCAAGGATTCCATGCAAACCTCTGGTCTGACAACCTCATTTTCCCTCGATCAAATTGGTCAGGGGGACGGTGTGTACATTTCCACCTACGGCTGTCAGATGAACGAGAACGACTCCGAGCGCATGATGACTCTGCTCGAAATGATGAACTTCAGGTCTGTCACCTCGCCGGATCAGGCTTCGATCATCATCATCAATTCGTGCTCGATTCGCGAAAAGCCAGTTCACAAAGTTCATTCGGAAGTGGGGCGCTACCGTAAGATGAAGGCGCTCAACCCCAATTTAAAAATTGGGGTCGCCGGCTGCGTGGCCAGCCAAGAAAAAGACCAACTCAAAACCGATATTCCCTTGATTGATTTCGTCGTGGGCACCGACGCGATCGATAAACTACCGCAGATTATCGCGGACGTCAGGCGCGGGCAAAGCGTGATTTCCGCGCGTTTTGAGCACTCCCAGCCTTATCATATCGAAACCATGGTTCGTAATCCAGGGGTCAGCACCTTCGTGAACATCACCAAGGGCTGCGATAATTTCTGCACGTTCTGTGTCGTGCCCTTCACGCGCGGGCGTGAGCGTTCACGTCCGTTTAAGCATTTACTCGACGACGTTAAAAAGTTGGTTGATCGCGATGTGCGCGAAGTCACCTTGCTTGGGCAAAACGTAAATTCGTACGCTTCGGATTGCGGCGTAAATTTCGCCCAATTGTTAAAGCGTTTGGCGGTTGAAACAGGTATTCAGCGCATCCGCTACACGACCAGCCACCCCAAAGATTTCACTGATGAACTGATCGGTGTAATGGCAGATCATCCGGACAAAATCATGGAGTACATCCATCTTCCCGTTCAAAGCGGGAATTCCGAAGTGCTGGCGCGGATGAATCGTGGTTACACGCGCGAAGAGTACATCGCTAAAGCCAAGGCCATTTTTAAGGCGATGCCCAACGCTGTGCTAAGCACGGACTTGATCACCGGTTTCCCCGGTGAAACCGACGCCCAGTTCGAAGACACCATGACTTTGCTTGACGAAGTTCCCTATGAAAATATTTTTGCCTTCAATTACAGCCCAAGACCTATGACGAAAGCCGCCAAGTTTACTGATCAAGTCGATGAAGAAGTGAAGAACGCTAGGCTGCAGCGGGTGCTGGACCGCCACCGCGAAATCGCCTTTGCTTTGGTTAAGAAGTACGACGGCCAAGTTCTTAAAGTCTTGGTTGAAAAAGAAAAAGACGGCCGTTTGCAGGGTCGGTCGACTCAAAATAAATCCGTGCACTTTGCCGGTCCAGCCAGTTTGATCGGCCAGATCGCCCTTGTCCGCATCAATGAAAGCCGCCCTCTAACGCTGAAGGGAGATTTGCTCCAGTGAAAAGAATCATCGAAGCCCAGCTCAAGCCCGCAAATGAAATTGAACTTGAAGCCTTTGGTTTGACCACCGGTATGGACGGCGCTCGTCCCGTTATGCTTTTTCGCGAAAAGGGTGGGGAGGCGACTCTTCCCGTTTGGCTTTCGCCACTCGATGCAGGAATTGCTTTGACTCAACATCAACCGCAGACGTTTATGCTTTCGCCTCATGACGTGACCTTGAATTTGCTTTCAAAACTCGGTGTGAAGCTCGAAGTTTGTCACTTCCGCGAAGTGAAGGGCAATCAACAGTACGTGGAATTGATTTTTTCGGGTAGCCGCAAGGTCAAGTCCATGAAGGTGCGCGCCGATCACGCCATTTCGTTTTGCATGCAGGCGGGGGTACGTTTTTACTGCACCCGCCAATACTTAGAAGAATGCCGTCAGGTGAACGCCGAAATCAGTCAACCGCCCCCGGGTGCGAGACGGGCTGATTTTAAGCGCAACAGGCAACACTACATGAACTAAGGGACGACGATCATGATTCACGCTTTGCAGGGAAAACTACCGAAAATTGGCGAAGGGAGTTTCCTCGCGCCGAGTGCGGAATTGATCGGTGATGTCACCATCGGCCGTCGCTGCTCGATTTGGTATAACACCACTTTGCGCGGCGACGTGATGCCCATCGTGATCGGCGATGAAACCAACATTCAAGACAACACGGTCATTCACGGCACCTATAAGAAATGCGGCGCCGTTCTTGGGAATCGCGTGACGGTGGGGCACTCGGTAGTTCTGCATGGCTGTCGCATCGATGATTTGGTTTTGATTGGAATGGGCACCATCATCATGGACAACGCCCATATTCCCGAAAAATGCATCGTGGGCGCTGGAAGTCTGATCACCGAAGAGGCCAAGTTTCCTCCCGGCTCGTTGATTTTAGGTCGGCCCGGCAAAGTGGTGCGTCCCTTGAACGAAAAAGAATTGGCTTTCTTACCTAAGTCCGCGAACAACTATTTGGAATACATGGGCTGGTATTCTTAAAGGATTATGAAAATGGAAGACACGCAGATACCGATGGCGTTTACGTTCGACGACATACTTCTGATTCCGCAATTTTCTGAAATCGTGCCCACCGAGGTTTCGACCGAATCGTTCTTTGCCCGCGATATTATGTTAAAGATGCCGGTGATTTCGGCGGCGATGGACACGGTCACCGAACATAAAGTCGCGCAAATTATGGCGCAAATGGGTGGACTAGGGATCATCCACAAAAACTTAGATATCGAACAGCAGGCCTTTGAGGTTGAGCGGGTTAAGAAATACGAAAGCGGTATGATCTTAGAGCCGATCACGCTGCCTCCGGACCGACCGGTCAGTGCCGCGCTCGAGCTTATGCGCAAGTACTCGATCAGCGGGGTTCCGATCACCGACAACGGAAAGCTCGTCGGAATTTTAACCAATCGCGATTTGCGTTTTGAAACCAACACTTCGCAGCCCATCGCGAATGCGATGACCAAGCAGGATAAGCTCGCGACCGCGCCGGTGGGAACCACACTGCAGCAGGCGAAGGCCATTTTACAAAAACACCGAATTGAGAAACTGCCGATCGTCGACGACAAAGGCATGCTCAAAGGTTTGATCACGATCAAAGATATCGAAAAGGCGCAGACTTTCCCGCAGGCGACCAAAGATCGACACGGCCGTTTGGTTGCGGGCGCGGCCATTGGCGTAGATGCCACTTCGCGCGAGCGGGCGAGTGCTTTAATTGCCGCAGGGGCAGATGTGATTTGCGTCGACACGGCTCATGGTCATTCGAAGAATGTACTTGGGATGGTGAAGTGGGTGGCTTCTCAAAACAAAGACGTGGTGATCGTGGCCGGGAACGTCGTTACCAGCGACGGCACTTCGGCGTTGCTTGATGCAGGGGCCGATGTTGTGAAGGTGGGCGTGGGTCCAGGCTCGATCTGCACTACGCGCAT
>JBEIHA010000300.1:0-3957 GCA_040381635.1 Pseudobdellovibrionaceae bacterium | reverse complement strand
TGATCAGGAATCCGGACTCTTGGCCGACGCTGGCAAACCTTTGCCGTTTATAGACGAGCTTATTTTCCATGAAGTCCCTGAAGATCAACCCCGCTGGCTGAACATGATGCGCGGGAATTACGATGTATCCGAAATTCCCAAAGACAGCTTCGATGGCGCCGTCGACCGCGCGACCATGGAACTAAAGCCCGACATGACGGCGAAAGGCTTCAACTTACGCAAATATCGAATCCAAGAAGTCGTCTACATGGGCATCAATATGGATGACCCTATCTTGGGTAAAAATAAAAATCTGCGCATGGCGCTTTGCTACGCCTACGATCAAAAGACACCGATTGAACGTTTCTACAATGGTCGCGCGATTGTCGCGAATTCCCTGATCGGTCCCGACATGGACGGTTATGACGAAAACTTCAAGCTTCCGTGCAAAGAGTATTCGCTTGAAAAAGCGAAAGAGCACATGAAGAAAGCCGGCTTCCCCGAAGGAAAAGGTTTGGCACCGATCGAGTACTCCTTCCCGACTTCGACTACGGGTCGTCAATTCGCCGAATATGTTCAGCAGCAATATGAAAAAATCGGCGTAAAAATGACCTTGGCAGGACATTCGTGGCCGCAATTCCAAGACCGTTTGCGCAATAAAAAGGCGCAGATGTTCGGCATCGCCTGGGGCGCGGATTATCCCGACGCAGAAAACATGATGCAGTTATTGTACGGGCCGAATGCTTCGCCTGGCCCCAACAGCGCCAATTTCAAGAACAAAGACTTCGATAAGCTCTACGAAGACGCTTCGAAGCTTCCGCCTGGAGAAGCGCGGACTGCGGTGTATAAGAAAATGCGCGACATCTTCGCAGCTGAACTGCCGTGGATTCCCACCGTTCACCGCATGGGTTACCAACTTTCTCACGGCTGGATCGAAAACTTGAAGCCGAACAAAACTTTACCGAACCCCTTCAAATACATGAAAGTGAATTTGGCTAAGAAAAAAGAACTGAAGGCCAAGCTTTAATGTTCAAGTTTATCCTGCGCCGTTTGCTCTACATGATCCCGATTTTCTTTGGGATCACGCTGGTCACTTTCGTGCTGTTCAACGTCGCGGGTGGGGATCCAGCCGCTCAGGCGGCGGGTCGTTACGCGACTCCGGACCAGATTGCCAGCATGCGGGCGCAGATGGGCTTGGATAAGCCTTTGCTGAATCAGTACTTCGATTTAGTGACACAGCTTTTTACTTTCGACTTCGGACGCTCGTGGTCTTCGAAGCAACAGATTTCCCATTTGATCACGGCGGGCATTGGTCCGTCGATGACCGTTACCCTGCCGGGCTTTTTACTGTCTTTACTGATCACCATTCCCTTGGCCCTTTTCGTGGCGCACAAACGCGGAACCTTGATCGATAAGGCAACTTTGATTGTTTGCTTAGCAATGACGGCAATCAGCTCGGTGGTTTACGTTTTGGCTGGGCAATATTTCTTCGCCTATCGATTTGGCATGTTCCCTATTTCGGGATGGGATCCTTCTTGGGACGGGCGCTGGCAATATGCGGCGCTGCCGATCATCATCATGGTCTCTTTGTCCCTGGGCGCTTACATCTTGTTTTTCCGCACCGTCTTTTTGGACGAGATGTATCAGGACTATGTGCGCACGGCGCGCTCCAAGGGACTCTCGAACACCAAGATTTTGTTGAAACATGTTTTGCGCAACGCCCTTGTCCCGATCATCACCTTAGTGGTTTTGCAAATTCCCTTTTTAATCACTGGTTCACTTTTGACCGAATCCTTCTTCGGTATACCCGGATTAGGTGGATTGATTTATCAGGCCATTCAAGAAGCGGACTTCCCGGTGATCAAGGCCATGACCATCATTTCGGCTGTTCTTTATATGATCTTTCAATTGATTAGCGACATCTTGTACGCCTTGGTCGATCCGAAAATCAGGTTGGGTTAATTATGAGCACCGTTGCCACTCAAAACCTAGCCACTCCGACGATTGCCGTCCCCATGGTGAAGGGCCGAAGCCTTTGGCAAGATGCCTTTCGCCGTCTGCGCCACGAAAAAATCGCCATGATCTCTTTAACGGTCATCCTGGTTTATCTGGCCATCTCGGCGTTATGCGCGGCGGGACTTATTTTCACCGACTGGAATGTCACCAACAATGACGCTGCCTATTTACCGCCGGGCCCCGGCCACTGGATGGGCACTGATATTTTCGGACGCGATGTTATGGCGCGGGCGGCCCACGGGACCATCACCTCTTTGATCGTCGGCTTTTTCGGCGCGGCCCTCGCGGTCGTGATCGGCACTTTCTTAGGCGCGATCGCTGGCTACTTTGGCGGCGTCATTGATGAACTGATCGTGTGGTTTTACACGACCGTGGACACCATTCCCTACATTTTGCTGGTGGTGGCTTTCTCTTTTGTCGTTGGGCCTGGGCTTTCGACCTTGTGTTTAGCCATTGGACTGACCAGCTGGATAGGCCATTGCCGAATCGTGCGCTCGGAATTTATGAAGCATCGCGACCGTGAATATGTGCATGGTGCTACGGCCTTGGGCGCCGGTCACGCGCGCCGCATTTTCCTTCACATTCTTCCCAACGTCTTTCACTTGGTGCTGATCAATTTTAGCCTCGGTTTCGTTACCGCCGTGAAGAGCGAAGTGATCCTTTCGTATTTGGGCATGGGTGTCGCGCCTGGCACTCCGTCTTGGGGCATGATGATCTCGGACGCCAAACTCGAATTGGCGCGCGAGGTCTGGTGGGGCCTAGCGGCGGCGACTTTCTTTATGTTTTTCTTAGTGTTAGCGTTTACTCTTTTCAACGACGCCCTTCGGGACGCGTTGGACCCGAAGCTGAAAAGCCGTTAGGAGATTTCATGTCGGATAAGAACAACATCATTGAAGTGCGCAACCTCTCGGTTGAATTTCGCACCGATGAAGGCACGGTTCGCGCGGTCAAAAATATCTCATTCAATATCCCTCGAGGTAAAACCGTGGGCCTTGTTGGCGAATCGGGTTCCGGCAAAAGTGTAACGTCACTCGCAGCCATGCGCCTGATTCCGAATCCTCCGGGCAAAATCACTTCGGGTGAAATTTTGCTCGATGGTAAAGATCTTTTGAAACTGACCGAAGGTCAGATGCGTAACATCCGTGGCAATTCTATCTCGATGATTTTTCAAGAGCCGATGACCTCGCTTAACCCCGTGTTCACCGTCGGCGACCAGATCGCCGAAACTCTTATGTTACACCAAAAGTTATCGAAGCAAGCGGCCCTAGCGAAGTCGTTGGACTTGATGACCCAAGTGGGAATTCCCAATCCTTCGGAACGTATCAAATCTTATCCGCACGAACTTTCCGGCGGACAGCGCCAGCGCGTGATGATCGCCATGGCGATCGCTTGCGAACCCGACGTTCTGATCGCGGACGAACCGACAACCGCACTTGACGTGACGATTCAAAAGCAGATTTTGGATTTACTGGCGGATCTGCAAAAGAAATATCAAATGTCGATTCTGTTTATCACCCATGACTTGGGTGTGATCGCCGACATCGCCGATGAAGTCGTGGTCATGTACCGCGGCGATATCGTCGAAAAAGGCACGACCGAGCAGATCTTCACCAAGCCCCAGCACCCTTACACCAAAGGTTTGCTGGCTTGCCGTCCGTCGCTGGATCGCAACCCACGCCGTTTGCCCGTGGTTTCTGATTTTATGAATGCCGAAGGCCAAGAGCGCGCGGCCGATGTCACCGTGCTGAAGCAGCAAAAACAAACGCGCACGGTTTCCGACACACAGACGACTTTGCTTGAAATCAAAAATGTGAAGAAGCACTTTCCCCTTAAAAAGGGATTCTTCGGCGGCGTACAAAGCTGGGTGAAAGCCGTCGACGATGTTTCTTTAAGTGTACGCAAAGGCCGAACCCTTGGTCTGGTCGGCGAATCCGGCTGCGGCAAAACCACTTTGGGTCGCAC
>JBEIHA010000299.1:0-3967 GCA_040381635.1 Pseudobdellovibrionaceae bacterium | reverse complement strand
CATGACCTCTTTCGCACATCTTGCCGAGACTTGACTTTCGGCCATATCCACAAAGGTTGAAGGTCGACCGCAGAGCACGCCAATGCTCGCGCCGGCCATGCCGACCAGGCCCGTGACCGCGAAGATGGGACTTTCCGTCACCATCAGTAAGGATCCGGCGGCCACCGCGCCGTAGAATCCAACCACCATGGCGGTTTGAGAAACATCCCGGCCAAATTTTGGTTGAAGGGCATCTTGAGAATCCTTAACGTAGGGCACGAGGCGTACCACCGTAAATCGTTGGTCGTTTTTTTGATAATTCTTTGGCGCGGAGATGATTGCATAGGGAATTCCATCGTGTTCGATCAATCCCTCCACATTCGTGGAGACGCGAACTGGACGGTTGCGATCAAGTTGAGTGGGGCCGTACGGCTGAAATCTATCGCTTTCGGGATAAAGCGCCCTCACGTACACTTCTTTTTGAGCAGTCAAAAGAAATTCGAACTCAGCGGGTTGATTGCGTAAGCGAATGTACCAGCCGTTGCCAACTTTTAAGCGCTCCGCGCTCACTTTGACTTTGGTTTCCACCAAATTTTCGTTCAGGCCCTTGGCCGCCGTCTGCAGGCTAAAGACGCCTAGGCAAAGCGCAAGTGTCCACGCGTTCAGATTTTTCAGCATCAACATAACAGCGCTCCGCTCTAGAATTGAAAATTCGGCTCTCATAAAAAGGGACTGCCCCCATCCGGTCTCTTCGTTTGAGCCGGGCGGGTGTCGCAGATGAAAGTTGGATTTTTATGTGCGGGGCCAGTGGCCGCCGATATTGAAAAGAGACGCCCGCCTTCCCTTTCACAAGAAGGCGAGCGCGACAGGAGGGCCGAAAAATCCATCCTGGACTTCGCGGTTATGGGTTGGTTCATGCGTGAAGCATCGTGCTTCGCATGGACTCTAGAGCAAGCGTCGTGCGAGAAGGTTCACTAGCGATTAAATTCATGGGCCCTTTGTGGGAAATTCAGAGCGCCCAATCACGTCTTAGAGTTTGAAAAATATCCTTAGCTGAGATTCAATGTGCGTATGGAATCAAGATTTCTCCTCCGCGATTCTTGTGTTGAACTCTTGATCGCTTTGCGAATGAATTTCATCGTGAGGTTGAGCGGTGACGTTTCAAGGAAACAGGCGCCGACATTTGTCGCTTTACTTGTCTGTTTTCTGATTTCTCTGCCTGCGCGCGCGAACTTCGATGGGACTGTGGGGGCGATCGGGCGCTCGTATCCGTTGTCGGGCGTCGTGGACGGCGAGTTGGGCTACGGTGGTTTGCTGCGAGGTCAGGCGAATGATCCTTTCTCTTCTTATCTGCGCCTGAGAGCGTACGGCGTGACCGCTGGAATCTACAATTCACTGGACGGCGCGGTTGAGTTCTTTCCATTGGCGATCGCGGGCGTTCGCGCCGGCGGCGAGATCATTGACAACAGCAAGGACTACACGGCCTATGACTGCGAAAAGTACGACTGTCTTGGCCAATTTCACCGCACATATATAGAGACCGAGCTGACCTTAGGGGCCGGCCCCGTTTTCGTGCAAGGTCGCTGGAGGCGTGAACGCTGGACGCAAAAAGAAAAAGGCACGATGGATTTTATCGAACCCACCTCGGCCTTAGCGATCAAGGCTGACGGCGATAGCCAGACGATTTACTTTGGCGTTCTTGGGTATAAGGTGTCGCCTAAGTGGACGATTCTGGGCGTGGTTCGCTATGCGGAAAGTGATCAGGAGGGTGGTTGGTCGCGCTTTCCCTATGGCTTGCTGCGCTTCAAAGAAGGTCGATTTTCCTACGGAGTAGGTGCGGGTCAGTTCGAATCGCATGTAAAGAATGAAGGAGTCGCTATCCTGGGGCTGATCCGCTGGGAATTCAGCCCGTCTTTGAAATTAAATTAGGACCTTAGCGCCCAGTTTTTGGCGGATTCTGCTTTTCGGGAGCTCGCGGAGTTACGCGGCGGCGATATTCGGCGCGCAGGTCCTCCTCCTCGTGTTTGGCCGGGATGGGCGGCTGAATAGAGTTTTCTAGATTGATCAGCATCTCATCGCACTGGCGAAAACTCTGCACTTCAATTTCGTGGTAGGGGTTAACTTCGGGCTTACCGGAAGCCGTCTTCTTGGGCTCAGAGGTCTGCGTTTTCAGCTTGGCAAAAACGTACAGTTGCTTTCGTGCGTAGATGATCGCTGCTCGCTTGGCCTCTGCCACTCCGTCATCATTTGTTAGAGCCGAAACTTGGCTTTGGTTAGGATTATTTTTTCTTGTGGCCGTACGATCGGCCGTGACCAGGACTCTTGGGCCGCCCGGACCGTCCAACGTCACACGAAGAACCATGGGAACATCGGCACCAAACCCGCAAATCGAGTTGATCGGCGGAGTGTAGCCGAAGCACAGGCCTTCAAATCCTTTGATCGGTAGATCATAAGCGCCCGCGTCTTGAGTGAGTTTATCTAGATTCGCGCGGTAGCTGGTCATTTTTGCAGTTTGCCCGCTGTCACGGGTCACGTTCATGATCAGCTGACCGCCGTTTCTTTGCACCTCGACCAAACTATTGTAGCAAAAATTTATTCCGTTGCTCGAGGTGGAGGGGGAGTACCTGGAGCCCGCATCAATCGTTTGTTGAAAGCGGGGGTTGGCGTCGGGCCCTTGGATTTTCGAGCAGGCGTAGATGACTTTCATCGCGGGGCTCTTGATTTGGCAGCCCGAGGGCAGTTTGGCTTGGTACGCCGCCAAAGAGGACTCGAAGGCCGAAACTGAGTCGGCTAAAGCGGTTTGAACCCCGGTGATCAAAAAGACAGCAACGCATAGACGCAAAAGCATAAAACCTCCAATTATCAGTCTATATTGTGACCTGACGGGCGTTTTGGCACAACATGACCAAAGGATAGTCGTTGTCAGAGTGTTTAGCCTCGTTTACTTTCTTGCCATGGCAATCATTAAAGATCTGTTTTTCTATCCGATTAAGAGCTTCCGTGGGCTTCGCACCAACGAATTGTACATCGACAAGCAGGGGCCGCGTTTGGACCGCCAATGGATGTTGGTCGACAATGAGAGCAAGTACATTACGCTCAGAACCATGCCCCACCTGGCGAAGATCGGCGTGCGTATGGACGACGACCTTGAGATCGAATTGTCCCGGCAAGATCTGGGCACCACCGAATTCGCCCTGGAAGAGCGCGAAGGCGACGAATTTCCGGTTCAGATTTTTAAAGATCAAGTTCCGGCTTTTGAAGTGAGCTCCGAAGTTTCGGGCTGGCTTTCCGAAGCGGTTGGTCAAAAAGTCCGACTGGTGCGCATGAGCGACACGGCGAAGCGCACCTTTAGCGAAGAGTTCCCTGAAGGCACCGTGCGTTTTGTTGATGGAAAACCACTTTTGGTTTTGTCCTCCGGATCGCTTAAAGGTTTAGAAGACCGCATGAAGGCCCCGGCCTCGGTTTCGCGCTTTCGCCCGAACGTCGTGGTCGACCAAGTTCTGCAACATGCCGAAGACAACTGGAACGGCTTTAAAGTCGGCTCGGTTGAATTCAAAACGGTTTCGCCTTGTTCGCGTTGCAAAGTCACCACGGTTCATCCGCTGACCGGTGAAATGGGCGAAGAGCCTTTGAAGACTTTAAGCACCTACCGCCGCCAAGATAAGGGCGTCATGTTTGGCCAGTATTTCGCCAATTTGAATACGGGCCGATTGCGGGTTGGGGATACGCTGACACTAGTTTAGTTTCACCCGCGGCTTGCGCGGGTTGGGGCAGGCCGCCGAACTCTGTTTAAACAGAGTCCTGTTCAGAGCAAACTCTGTTTAAACAGAGTCCCGTCCGGCCAAAGATTTTGGCGTAATTCGGGTCCATGGATTGCATTATTTACCCACGAACCTAAATCCCATCGGTATTGAGGCTTATACGGCGTTCGCGCCGCCAATTTGCGTCTCTCTGCCGCGTCCAGGAGTTTTCGATGAAGATGCCGTTG
>JBEIHA010000298.1:0-3969 GCA_040381635.1 Pseudobdellovibrionaceae bacterium | reverse complement strand
GTCACGTTCTTCCTCGGTCGCGAAACTCTGATTGCCTCGGCCAAACCTGGCGGTATGGCCTTGTGGCGTGAACATATGTTCGCCTTTATGTCGCGTAACGCTTACCGCGCTACGCAGTTCTTTAATATTCCGGCAAATCAGGTGATCGAAATCGGTTCGCAGATCGAACTTTGACCTACACGCTAAAACAAATAGGTCATCGAAACTTCACCACGGCCGTGATCTGAGTTTAAGACCTGAACGATGGCTGCATCGAAATTGAATTTGTTTAAGCTACTGCCTACCCCAAAAGCCACCGACGTGTCATTCGGTGCATTTTCATACTTGAATGAACCGGAAGCTACGCCCGATGTGCTCTTCGCCGTGCCCAATAAAATATTCTGGCGCACACTCGCGCGCATCCGCAGCCAGTCGCGCGCGTCTGCTTCCACGCCGAAATTGATGGGCAAGGTGACTTGTGAATAGAGCTCGTCAATTTTACTGGGTTTCCCGTCGTCGGCCTTTACGCGCAAATAATTCAGTTCGAGAGCGTAGAAAAATCGAGCGTTGTTTTCCAAGTTGCGCCAGTTGGCGAAACCTAGGCCGATCTTCATGGCCTGACCGTCGTATTCCACGGTGTCATCGCGGCGGCTCGCATTGAAGGCATCCCAGGCAAAATTTCCGTAAAGTCGCTTATCGGCGCCAAGTTGGAATCCCCCACCGCCGGCAACACCGAAGTTTTCTTCGAGCTCCCCTTTAGTGGTGCCAAGATCGGTTTCGGTCTGCGCACCAATCAGCAGCGAACCAAAAGCTTCAAACAGATCGCTGTTCACACCACCACGAAATTCGAGAGCTTGCGTGTCGGACTCGCGGCCCGCGGCTTGCGCCATGGTCGAACGAGTCAACGCCAATCCCGTGCCCCAGCGAAGCGCGTCCCCGCCTCCGTACATGATGTCGATGCTGTTTTGACCTTCGACGAATTTGCCACCAACAACGGCATTACCGATGTCGGGCATAGCGTCGTTTAAAAACCGAATGGTGCGATTAAAGCGCGTCACGCGCCCCAGCTGTGCCCCCAGCTTGCCAGGCCCAGCCGTCATCACGAATCCACCTTCGGCGTCAGCGCTTCGGTCTTCGGTGCCGGTGCGCTCGGATTGCCCCCACTCGAAATTCGCGTGATCCTTAAGCCCTGCGATCTGCGCTGGATTTAGAAAAATATTGCGCGTGTCGGTGATGTAATAAGACCCGTTCGGATCCTGCTGCAACGCCTTCAAGCGCGCCCGCGTGGCGTGAGCCTGCGATCCTATAATCATCACCAAAAGCAAAATGCCCATTCTCATCGTCATGTCCTTTCGAGGGAGATCAGGACTTAGACAACGGTTTGTGGGGAGTGGGCAATGCTTGGGGCGGTTGGTTATGGGGTTGGGTTAGGGCTTTCACACTTTGGTGCAGCTGGTAATACCTTAATTTTATGGATGATGGTCGAAATGGCCTTGGTGTGTTCCTTGACTTCGAAGGTGACGATAATGCTTCCGTCCCGATCCTGGCTAGAAACTAAGTAACAACGGCCCCTAGCCACATTGGCGTTACGATGTTCGCCTTGCCGCGTATTCTTTTGACCGGAATTTTCTTTCGCATAGCGAAGGTTGTTGGCGATTTCGCATGGATCAGCCAATTCACATTTCCCCTCTCCAGACTTGAGTTCAAAGATAAAGCTGTCGTCATCAGTGACGGTATTGACATCAAAATAATCGTCGCGCATATCCTTTCGGGCTTCGAACAAAATATCCCAATTGTTTCGGGTAACTTGAAAGTCATGGGTCATAAAGCGGAAATTGTAAGTCGCGGTCGTTTCGTAAGTTCCGACACCATCATAGCGAGATTTCATTTCCACTTCGCTGGGCGTGGCTGGCGGACCGACAGGAATGTTTGTTATACGCTCAACCTTTTCGGGCGGCTGAATGGGCGGCATACCAAGACGTCGTGAGCATTCCAATTTTATAGTGGTGTTTTTCCCTGTTTTGCGGCTGGAGAGGGTTAAGCTAAGGCGCTTGTCCTTATCGGCTTCGATGCGGACTTCTCGATCTTCATTCAGTGAGTCGACATCCAAACTCCCGTCGAAAGTCTGATACTCTTCAGGATTTTCAAGGTCTGTCAGCTTTACGCGGCGAAAGAAGGCCGATATTCTCAGGACTGCCGTCGTATTCGGGAGCTCATAGAACACCATCTCAGTACCCGGATCGTTTTCTAAATCGGCGGATTCATAAGCGAACGCTGAGCCGATCGAAAGTCTTTCATCCCAAAGGGTGCACTGAACATGTTTCTTTTGGTCTTCGGGGATACCTTCCATACGGGGGCGACTTCCTTTAGTGGAAAACAATTGCCCAATTAAAATTCGGGTAGAGATTGAATTGGTGCGGCCATTTTGGCGCTCCATATGATAGACCAATTCGTGCAACCAAACGGCGGCCTTGCTCAAGTTGTCGAGCTGATCCCAAAGTTTTTTATCAATCAAAATTGTTGATTCATAATACACGGCGATTTGCACCGCTTCGCAGCCGCTTTGCTTGATCACTTCGTGCGAGTCATCGATCATACGCAAAGATTTTGCGCCGTCCAAATAACGGAACTTTGTCAGCCATTTCTTTTTCAAAACTTCTTTCAAAACTTTTACGTACTGTTCATGCGAAATCATGCCGGGCGAGCGTTGGTGTTTAGCCAATAACTCAATGGCGAGATCAAGTGCGGCGTCTTCAGAAGAAGGAACGGGCAACAGCGTTAGGCCCAGCGCACGAGCCTCAAAAAGATCAAGGGATTCGATGGTTTCCTTACCATTGTCTTTGCATCGCATCCCGCGACCGCCGCCACCGTTAATCGTGCCTTCTACGATATCGCCCGGCTGGCCACCCGTGGTCCCGCCGGCGGGAGTCCCCGTGCTACGGCTGGGGCCAGAATTATCGATCTGCCCTGGGGCAGCGGAGCCCTGCCGACGACCGTCACAGCCGCCAATAATGAGCGTTAAAATAAGGCCGGTTGCCGCCAGCGTGAAGTTGAGCTTTCCCATATCTGATTCCTTTTAAATAGAGCAAGGCCTGTACCAGTTTTGGTAAGGCCCTACGGAAGCATAATTATTATTGACGATTCGTCACAGTTTTATTGAGGACGATAATGTCGCTCAGAACGACCATTAAAGACTTAACATGTTTTTTCACTTTGAAGAGCACTGTCGCTGTACCGTCGCTGTCACGGACGATCAGCAAATAGCAATTACCCTCAATAACATTGGCTCGACTAGGACCAACTTCATTCGCAGAAATCTTAGATATTGCGTCCTTACAGACGGGTCCCAAATCATAAATGCTGCTTCGATCATCGGTGACCGTGTCTCCTTCGAAAAAGTCGTTAAAATCTGCGCGAGCTTCAAACAAGACGTCCCAGTTGTTGCGTGTAAGATTGACGTCGGCAGTCATCTTACGGAAGCTGTACGTCGCCGTATGGTAATTGCCGATATTGTAGCGGCTGATCAAAGCTATGTCTTCGGCTTGAGCCGCTGCACCTAACACCATCACTAGAGCCAAAATTAACTTCTTCATAAAATCTCCTTGGTTTGTTTAGTCGCGCCGTCATGACGTGACTTCGAAACAGAGAATAATTGATGCGTCGCATAAGTTACAGATTTAAATGATCATTTTATCTACCTATAATAGACTTTTACTCAAGTTAACGCGTGAACATGTGGAAAACACTGAAGTATGCGGATTTGGGATTTTACTCAATATAAGCCCTATTTGATCGCTCGCATGGGTGGAGCAAGTGCTCGCACGGGCATTCGCAAGCAGCTCGCGGCTCATATTCCCGTGCACACCACCTTCGTTTCCCAGGTCCTCAAAGGTCGGGCTGAATTTTCGCTGGAGCAAGCCGAGTCGGTGAATACCTTCCTGGAACACACGGACGACGAATCCGAGTACTTTATATTGTTAGTCTTAAAGG
>JBEIHA010000297.1:0-3996 GCA_040381635.1 Pseudobdellovibrionaceae bacterium | reverse complement strand
GCGAATTCGCAGCGCTAATCTCCGTTTTTCCCATGCCCTCATCGTAACACATTGAACCCTTATGGATGCTAAACATTTTATTTCCGATATCGGAAATAAAATTATATGGGGCAAATAGGCTGCAAAATTGAGAAAGCAGGAGGTTCTTTGTGTCTAAAATAGAGAAAGTTAGGACTATGATTTCCCGAGTTGAACGGCAGTTTAGCATTAAGTTTGGAAAAGTCTTTTTGAGGTTGTCATCCGCCAGAGTATCGGCAGCGGTATTTCCACTTGGCGGGTCTGAATTTCGGATTGAGTTACCAACAAGCTTTGGAAACCGAATGTTCAAGGAAGACCTATTCCATGAGTTGGGGCACATCTTTCGGTGGAGATATGGACTTGATGCCATTGAAAGACGGCACTTTTCCTCTCGACGACTGCACCGAAAGACCAAAAATCGGGACAGCCAAAAATTTGAACGGTGCAAAGGTTTCGTCTCAGAATACGCTGCAACTTCGCAAGACGAGGACTTCTGCGAAACTTTTTCAGCTTTCTTGGTCAACGGGGGAAAAACGTCAGGAATTATTAAGTATGATGGAGAGAGAATCGACCTTAAAATGGATTCCGTTTTAAGCGCAAAATTTAGAGCAATTAGTAGAATATTGAACGGGAGACCTGCGGGGGAACAGCGGCGACTGACGAAGAGAACCAAGGGTAGGCATTCATTCGAGAGCTATCGCGACACTTCGAATGGTACTTCGGGTTCTTTGCTTTCAGACGCCGAGAAGAGGCGCCTTCAACAGATTATGCTAAATAGCCCATTAAAAGGCCTATAGAAAGATCCCGAGTTGCCAGTCAATTGCCATTCATCGGAACCGGAGTAACAGATTTAGTAAGTGTGATGACGAGCTTAAAATGGTGATAAATGGTCTGGCGAGGTTCAGTCAATTGGTACGTCGGTCACTCTGTCGGTGTAGAAGACAATCCGGCGCTTCATCTTGAGGATACCGCCCTCCACATGATTCCTGATGATTTTGTAGGGCACCTCTACGAAGTGACCAGTGGTGGTCGAAAAATGCACTAGGTCTTTGGATGCAAATTGAACAATCCAGTTTCCACGCTCCTTAAAGGTTCCATCGAACGGATGCTGAATGAGCGGTGCGGGATCTAAGATGAGCGAACGACGCTGGTTATTCTTACGGAACATTCTCTTGTTCATACGGCCTCCAGACATAGTATATCGAACTTTCGATTTTACCGTGTGATCTTGGAATTTCCAGATACTATTCGGGCCGTGAGACCGTAGAAGCCCAATCGTGATTGAACCGCACTCAGAACTGTCGGTTGGGTGCCGGTCAGTACCGTCATTTCGGGTTATCTAGCGTAATGTTCAAAGAGATCCGAGCATTGCAACCATGCAATCCATTGGTTTTGGTTGGACCGATGCTGAATTGCCAGTCGGTTGCCAGTCAAATGCCAGTTCCCGTGGTTATTTTCGGTTATGAAGCGTGATGTTTAAGGAGATCCGAACGTCTTAACTTATCGAATCCATTGGTTTGTGATTTTAATGAATTACGAAACTTTGATGACAAATTCGCGGGGACTTTTGGAGGTGGCGAGCAGATTCGAACTGCTGTAGCCGCTTTTGCAGAGCGGTGCCTGGCCACTTGGCTACGCCACCTGATACGGGAAGTATCTAGAACCCCTAATGAAACAGAATTCGGTCTAAAACACAACCGCAGGCACCTTGACGCGGCTTTTCCAAAGGTTCTTAACCGAAGATCTCGCGAAGCTTGCGCATGGGGGTAACGACCATTTCAAAGGCCTCGCTGACGTGGTGGGGTTCGACGGTTGCACTTCGTGCCAAATCAGCGATCCCGCGGGCCACGCGCGCGATGGAGTTGCGGCGGCGATGGCTAAGATCGCATTCGAGCATCCAATCGTTATGGTGGGGCTCGCCCGCGGGCCTGGTGGTGGCGAACTGCCTGGCGCCTTCGATCTGGCTTAAGATTTCTTCTATACCCAAGCGCGGGCCGCTTCTGGTCCATTCGTGGGTGAGCGACAGAAGATCGAAGCGATCCAGGATCGGTCCGCTTAAGCGAAAAATAGAGGACCGGCAACGAATCAGCCCTAGCGGGCAATCCTTGTTGGACCTCAACGGATTCATTTTTCCACACGGACAAAGATTGGTGGTGGCAACGAGTTGAAAGGCGGCGGGGAATTTTTCTCTGGAACCTTTGCGGGCGATTTCGACGTAGCCGCTTTCGATGGGTTCGCGAAGCGATTCTAAAACCTGCGGATGAAAGTGCAGAAATTCATCCATCAACAAGACACCGCCGTGCGCGCGCGTGATCACCCCAGGCATCGGCGGAAGTCCACCGCCGATCATAGCTTGCGGCGTGATGGTGTGATGAGGTTGTTCAAGCGGACACCAGCGCGACTGCAGGATTTCCTCGCCAAAATGGGAGACCAACGTTTTTATTTTTTCGCAATCCGGCGGTTGGATCAGCGAATGAAGGATGCGCGCCCAGGTGGTTTTGCCTGTGCCTTGTGGCCCTGCGAGCAAAACATTCAGCCCCATATGCGCAGACAAAATCAAATGCTTGGCCGCCGCTTCGGGAAATAGAAAATTCGGCAGCGGCGGTCTTTGCCAAAAGGAAGACCAATCGAAATTTTCCGAACGCTCCCCGGCCGAAGCTTGATTGAGCG
This sequence comes from Pseudobdellovibrionaceae bacterium, assembly GCA_040381635.1. Classification (GTDB taxonomy): domain Bacteria; phylum Bdellovibrionota; class Bdellovibrionia; order Bdellovibrionales; family UBA1609; genus JALHOQ01. The sequence goes on along the minus strand of JBEIHA010000297.1, from coordinate 1,308 downwards.
TTTTGATCTCGCGCCAACGGCCTTCACGTAACGGAGATTGCAACTGGCCCGTCAAAACACCAATGTTCGCCACGCTCAACACTTGGGCCAAATCGGCGGGAGCATGCACTTCACCGTTCAAAGCAATTTCGCCGTAGACCGCGTGGTCTTTCAAAAGCTCTAAAATCTCTTTCGACAATTGCCCGGTTGCCGCCAAATAGGCCAAAGCAATGGGAAGATCCGCCCCCGCCCCGCCTTTTTTAAAATCCATTGGTCTTAATGACACGACGATCTGACGACCTGCCGGCCATTCCAACCCCAGCGATCGCACCGCACTCTTTAGTTTTATGCCGCATTCGCGGATCGAGGCATCGGGCAAGCCCACGATATGTAACTTCGGAAGTCCCGGCAGCAGTTTGACTTCGACGAAGCCGGTTTCGATTTTGCCTTGGCTTTGAAAAAAAGTTTTGACGTTCATAACGCCGGAACCTCTGCAAGAGGCTGACTCAAGCCATTACTTAAAGAAAAGCTTTAGACGTCTTCGAGCGGTCGGATACCGGAGAGCGGATGGTTCTTATCGACCTCATCCTTTAATTTATGCGCGGTCACCGTGGTGTAGATCTGCGTGGTTTGCAAGGACGAGTGGCCGAGCAGCACTTGGATGGTGCGCAGATCCGCCCCGCTTTCTAGGAGTGCGGTCGCACAACCATGGCGGAACTGATGCGGGCCGATCGGCTCTTCAAAGCCGGCACGGGCGGACCAGGCGGCCAGCCATCGCCACACGTCGACGCGTGAGGGGCGGTGCCCGCGGTCGTTGATCAGAATCGCTTTTTCTTCATCCTTAGCCAAATGCGGACGCACGTCTTTGATATAAACTTTCAATTCCAAACTCAAATTTTCTGAAAGCGGCACTAAGCGCTCTTTGCCGCCCTTGCCCACGACTTTGAGCCAATTGTCCGTCGGGCTGAAATCGTGCAGATCAAGACCTGTGAGCTCGCTCACGCGGCAACCGAGTCCGAACAGCAGCATCAGAGTGAGTTGATTGCGAGCACTGCGGTAGACGTCTTCGACGTGGCTTGATTCGACGAGCTTGTGAAAGTCAGTGACCGTGAGTGGTTTCGGAAGACCAGGCTTCACACGCGGTGGTTTAAGCTCGCGCAATTCAGGAGCTTTCTCGCCGTGAGATTCTAAAAATCTAAAATAAGTGCGCAGCGAGGAGATCACTCGAGCCTGCGAGCGCGTCGAGAGCTGTTTGGTTTTCATGAATTCGTAGAACCGACCGATTTCTCTTTGAGTGGTTTGAAATTCCTCGTAGAGCTCGAGATCCCG
>JBEIHA010000296.1:0-4000 GCA_040381635.1 Pseudobdellovibrionaceae bacterium | reverse complement strand
GTATGACCTGCAAAGCGATCTTGTAGGTATTCGTTTAGCCCATCCGCAAAATCCACCTGATCCACTTCAGGGAAATTCGAGTAGCGAGTCTCTTCAACCAGAAGATGGCGTTCGTCAAAGGGTAGGAGGTAAAAAAACCGGTACCCATCTTTTTGCCTGACGGTCGCATCCATCAACAGCGGTTGCAAGATGCCGTGAGGTCGCTGAAAATTCAAGTCCCAGCCGACAAATTTTTGGAAACCGCAATCTTGCGCTGCTGCCGAAAAGCCCGTCGCGCTCACGATATGATCAAAATCTTTTTGCGAGACATCCTGTGCTTGGGCATTCAGAAGAATTTTTCTACGCGGAATCATTTCGTCAAGCCGACGGCGAAGCTCTTCCGAGCGTATGGTCAAATAGGGAGATTCGATCACCCTTTCGTAATCGGGAAAAGCAACGGAGTATCGGGGCCATTGAGCGTCGGCCAAGCTGGACAAAAAGCTTCGATCGATGGCGTCGACATCGGACAGCTGGCATGACCAAGTTTGTCCGCCAAGTAAACGTGGACCACGTTCGACGATGAGATATTCGGCCGATATCTTTTCGAGCCGCAATGCTAGAAGCGCATTGGCGAGACCGCCACCCAGCAGCAGCCACGAGGATTTGTTCATATGCGGAATTTACGCACCTGGTATGCGCAAGCAAGTAAAATCAGTTTAAAAGTTAAGATCCATTTATGGCCAGGCAGGAGCCACCAGTTCGGACTCTGCGTCGGCTCGGGGGTTAGGCGCGAAAATGCGCGGGTAAACTAAGGTAATCGCCCTGAAAACAAAGGTCGTGACGATGGCGACCCGAACAACTAGCGCCGCCGTCTCGAATAGGATCGGCCCCATTTTCGCGCTCGCGGCAACATCTGGAACAGCAGGGGTAGAAGGATCCGGCGCGGCACAAATCGGCGCAGATAGTAAAACACGTACGCATCGATAGTCGAAGGGATCCAAAGTGGTGGATTTTCAGTGCGGATCACCTTAAGAATTGATCGTGCAATACCCCCTGAATCCGACAAACTGATTTTCATAAACCGGTCGATAAATGGGGCCATGTTTGAATAATAATCTCCATACACGGCACTTTCTTGAGCGGCGGCCTTGGATTTTTCAGAATAATAGACGCGCGTAAAGGCTTTGGAGCGCACAAATCCGGGTTGAATCAGGCTAACGTTAATTCCCAACGGTTTGGCTTCGTACCATAGGGCTTCGCTCATTCCTTCCAACGCGTATTTTGAGGCGGTGTAAGACGCCATCGTCGGCATCGCCAACATGCCGCTCACCGACGAAACATTGATGATTTTTCCGCGTCCGATTTTTCGCATATGCGGCATAACTAGACGGATCAGGGCTACGGGTCCCAGGTAGTTGGTCGACATCTGGAGGAATTCATCTTTTTCGGTCATGTGCTCGACGACCGCTCGATAACTGATCCCGGCGTTATTCACTAGAATGTTGACGCCTCCCCAGGCCGCCGAAATTTCGGCGATTAAAGCTTCCCGTTGTTCGGCCGAGGTCACGTCCAGCGATCTGACCCAAAAGCGATCACTGTCTAAAAATTTCGACTTCAAAAAATCAATTGAGCGGGCCGTAACGATCACCCGGTATTGGGGTTTTGCGTGCAGCATTTGCGCGAGGGCTAAGCCTATACCTGAACTGCACCCGGTAACCAAAATCACAGGCTGAAAAGTGGAAGGTGTGCGCCGTCTTAAGAAATACCAAAGATGAAACATAGGCTGTTAGGATATTGAGCTATCAGGCGTTACTTCGTCACGATAAAATCAAGTGCTCTCTCATCCGACAAATAGCGGCCCTTGCTGAAAAAGCCAACATGGCCTCCCCCCGCTGGCGTTTCGAGACTTACGAAGGGATGATTTTTCAATTCTTCGACGGGGAAACAGCCAGGTCCCAAGAAAGGATCATTCAAAGCATTCACAATCAAGGTGGGCACACGGATGTCTTTGAGCAGGGGTTTGGAACTGGATTTCGCGTAGTAGTCCTCTGCGCTCGAAAAACCATGCAGCGGAGCAGTGAAACGACTGTCCCAAGTTTTAAAGTCCCAAATTTTTTCTGCGCCGGAAATATCAATGCCCAGTTTATCGAGTTCAGGCTTCTTTAATCTCAACTTCTTATTGAGCGTCAGGACAAATTTTCTTGTGTAGAGCGAACCCATGCCGCCAGTCATTCGATCGGTGGACGATTTCAAATCGAGGGGCACGGAGAAAACAATGGCTCTTGTGATACACGGGTCGATACCAGAGGATTTTTCGCCCAAGTATTTCAGCGTGATGTTGCCGCCCAAACTGAAACCGATCAAAGAAATAGATTTGTATTCACGTGTTTTCAAAACATGTTCCACCACCGCGCCCAGATCATACGATGCCCCCGAGTGATAGAAGCGCACGGTGCGGTTCATTTCACCACCGCAAGTGCGGCAGTTCCAGGCAAGGGCATCGAAGCCCTGGGTTTTAAAGCCAGGAATCATGCCTTGAATGTATTTCGCGCGCGAGGAACCTTCGAGACCGTGCGAAAAAATCACCAGGCGGTCGGAGCGGGCAGCACCATCGACCGACCAATCGAGATCCAAGAAGTCACCGTCCTCGGTTTCGATACGTTCGCGCGTGTAGTCGACTTGTTTAACACGCCGGAAGAAATTCGGAATGATGGTTTCCCAATGCCCAAACATAATGTGGTCTTAAAATGAAAGAGCCTTCATTCACAACGTAAATTTGCTTTGTAAAAGAGGGCCTTCAGATCCACGGATTTGAAGCTGACTCAATAAGGCAAATCCTCGGGCCAGATTTCCTTAAGCGACTCCGCGCGCGGCCAGCCGGATTGCAAGTCTTCGATCATGACCACTTTCGAAGCTCTACGATCTCTCACGTGCCAGCCGGTGAAAACTTTTAGGCTTTGCGGGTAGGCCGTCAAAATCTTTTCAGCCTCGTATTTCATATAAAGAAACGATTTGTCAGGTAAGCGTATGACCAGCGACTGCGGATCTTGTTTGAATTGGAATAACCCAAGCTCCTGGGAACTCCAAATGTTGGAACTGCCGGCGCGACTTTGCCATTCCAGTCGCAGGTCCGCAGAATCCCAATTCAACTTAAGTTTCAACGGGTCTGCGGACTGAAGGTTGGTGTAACCTTTAAAGCTTCCCGATCGAATCGGCCCGCGGTGTTCGCTTAAGTTATGAAGAAGCTCACGCACGCTGACGGGGGGCTGAACCGCGGTTTCTTCTATGGCCACCACCTCAGGTTGGGAAGGGGGAGGGGGCGTCGGATTTTGAATACGGTAGAGCATGCCGTAAACCAACACCGCTAAGCCGAATGCCAGCGGTACGCCGAATTTTATAAGTCTAAATTTCATCTGCTTTAATGGTGACGCGGACTAAGGCTGAAGGCAAGAATGCGGACGTGAGAAAAATCATTCATGTCGACATGGACTGCTTTTACGCGGCGGTTGAGGTGAAATACCGACCCGAGCTGAAAGGCAAACCCTTGGGTGTCGGCGGTCCCCCCAACACCCGAAGTGTTCTGACGACCGCCAGTTACGAAGCCCGGCGCTACGGGGTACGCTCGGCGATGTCCTCAAGTCAGGCCGTGCGGCTTTGCCCCCAATTGATTTTAGTGCCGCCCAATTTTGCTCTCTACAAAAAAGAAAGCCGTGCGGTCCGTGATATTTTCTTAAGCGTCACGCCTTTGGTGGAACCTCTGTCGCTGGACGAAGCTTATCTCGACGTTAGCGATGTCAAAGAACTCAACGGCAGTGCCACTTTGATTGCCAAGGAGATCCGCCGCCGGATCGAAGAGGAAACCGGCTTGACCGCTTCGGCAGGTATTGCGCCGAATAAGTTTTTGGCGAAGATCGCCAGTGATTGGAACAAACCGAACGGCCAGTTCACCAAACCGCAACGATGACCGGACCTGTTCATCAAGCACCGCAGCCACCTGTGCTGCGGTCAGCCGCGCCTTGGC
>JBEIHA010000295.1:0-4012 GCA_040381635.1 Pseudobdellovibrionaceae bacterium | reverse complement strand
CGTCCCTAGCAAGTCCAAAAGATTGGTCCCAAAAGGATCATAGCTTTGCCCAAGATACTGACTGAACTCAAAGTCCGATCCACGCTCCAGCAGGCGTTCGCGCACCAGATCGTTCACTTTCATGTAGCCGCGAAATTCGGCAGCGCCCGGGCCTGCCGCTTGCGCGGCCGAAAATCGAAAATCGAGAAATAGAGAAACAAGAGCAAAAAGAAGAACAGTTTTAATTTTCATTTAAGATCCCGTTGGCCCATTTGTAGAGAACTTCGCGGTGAAGGGGATCCATGTGACGACGTAGGGGCATTCGGCGTCTTGGGTTTTCACTGCTGAGACGATCCATAATTTTTTCGAAAGTTTCCAATCGATCTTTGGACGCGCCATTTTTATCCACGTGAACGAATCCGTACTTGCCGTCGGGGAACTTCTTCCAGCTGGTCAGATCAAGGTAAGGGTGTTCGTGCGTGCCGTCGTGGCAGGACGCGCAATTCTTTTCTAGGATAAAAGCCACCTTACAGGGCGGCCGACCTTCGGGATTGTATCCCGGAGCATAGTCGTAACATTGTTCGGGATCCGGATTGGATTCGCGAAAACTGCGGGCCAAAACAATCTCTTTTGCGGTTTGTTTGAACGCTTCGGTCGAATTCACTTTCGCTTGCTTGATAAATTGTTCCGTCAAGTGCTCGACATAGCCGGCATCGACCGCTTGGCTGTCGTTGACAAAAAATTCGAACATTCGTTTCACCATGCAGCGTTTGACTTCCGGCTCGGTACGGATCGTACGAAATAGATCTTCGATGCCTTCGCCGTAGACGTTTAAGTCTTCGCGAGTGCTGGAGCGAATAAAACCGACATTCCACACACGACCCTTCCCCGCCCAGGCTCTTTGATAATCTTTAGAGGTGATACCTGCATTGTCATCGAAGCGTATTTTTTCGCCACCCTTGTAGGACGCGAACAAGATGCCGAAATCTCGAAAGTAGCCGGCCATCGGATCAAGTTTGTAATGACAGGCCATACACGAGGCCTCGGAAGCGTGGCGATCTTCAGAGTGCGAACCCGAGGCTTCCACATTGATCGGGGTCAGGTCGTCACAAAAAAAGCGGCTCAGAACGTAGGCGGCGCGCTTTCGGTTAAAGTTCGTTGATGAATTCTGCAACGCCAGTCGATGAGTGGTGCCAAACATGTGCCACCCAGGCGCTAAACCAAGTGCGTTCACGTCAATGGACTGAATGTCGTTCAACGACTTAGTTGTATAAACTTTCGGCTCAAGCTTGGCGAAGGCCGCGATGATTCGGGCGTTCAAAGCATGTAGCTCTTCGAGCTCCTTGACGAAGTCGATGTGGTTTGGCCGAAATGGACCCACGCAATGCTCAATCAACTTCCCGTACCAAATATTGCTTTTGAACGCGATGTCCATCAGCGGGATGTACATCCCCGTATCACCCCATTGCCAGCCCTCGCGGGTTTCGTTGAGAAAATTGGAACAGGCGGTTTCCACTGTGGTGTCGGGGTGCGCGCGCAAAAACTGGATCTGAGCCTGCAAGCCGGCTTGAATCTGGGCGAAGTGTTTCTGCCGATTCTCTTCTGGTGGCAGAAGTTCGTCCCCAGGTGACTTGGGGAAAGCCGTTCTTAGAGGAGGCAAAAACAAAGGCTGCTCAAATTCGAGCAATTTGAAGAAGTCCCCGCCGCGCAACACTTCGCGGGCCGAATTCAGAGCCGAGGGAAAGTCAAAGATGGAGGGATTGATCTCGCCGCTGGTTTCGCGAACGTAGTCCCGGCGGAATCCTAGAAAATGTAAATTGAAATCCAGCGCGGTGTCGGCGAATTCGGGTTGCGCCAAAAGGTAGTCCACGATTTCGCCGTCGGTTTTTTTAAGTAAATCGAGGGTCAGGCAATCGTCGGTCAATCCGCGACCACCCCGCAGTTCTCGTGCGGCTTTATCAAGCCAGCGCATGCGTTCGAACTGCCCCTGCATCACGCCCCCGATCAAGGGGCAATCCGTTGAAGCCAAAGCGGACCAAGGAAATAGGCTCAGACCAACAAACAAAATCAAGATTCGCATAAGTACAGATACGTCGAAACGGAGTCATCGCCAACGCATCTCTGCCAATGAAAATTTTTTGCAAAGCGTCACCGTCGCCCAAGCGGAGCTGCGCATCAGGAATTAATCTTGCGCGTAAGACCACCTGCGTACATTTAAAGCATCCAGACGCATGCGAACCTCTGGGAGACTCGCGGGCTCGCGAATTTTGGACGGCTGCTTCATTTTGTCACTCAATGACTTGTGAAGCTTCACGAATGTTGAACGCATCAGCTCTTCATCTTGAACCCGCAATTGATTTAAGGCCACGCGGTCCGCATCGCTTTTCGGCATAAAGTTCCATAGGTGAAACTTCTGGATCTGCGCACGTTCCGCAGATGCGAGTACGACATCGACCAATTGGCCAGTCGAGACCGAAAACCCCTCGGCCTTGTCTTTCAGTGCGGCCGCAACCGCGATCACACCCAATAAGGGCACCTGTACCGATGAGGTCACTTCAAATTCGGCGAGCATTCTCTTGAAACAATTGATATTGGTTTCGCGCGCCTTCTTGTCGTTCAGGCACGTCGAGCGCGCCTTCATGTCATTGCGCAATTTATCGGTCATCCGCACATCATGCAAAAGACGCAATTTATATCGCCCGAACAGATCGCGTTGTTCATCCAAAGGATCTTCAAAAGCCGTGCCGCCCGTCTTCTCTAGATTTAACTTTTTCGTCGCGGAAACAGTCGATACTTTTTTCTTCGGCACCCATTTGTCGCAATCGGCGCTCTTACGATATGAGGTCATGCTCGCCATCGAATAGCTGTCGAGCACACACTTCTTTAGATCTTCCTCGGCGGCCGAGGCCGACGCACTATCCAGCGCCGGGCGTCCTGCATACTTAATTTTTTGATCACGCAGACAGTTCTCAAAGGCACTATTGACTCGCGATTCACAGGCCTTTTGGTTCACCGAAAAACAAACACGCAAGGTGGAAGACGGCTTGCACATGAGCGGCATAAGATTCGCCAGGGATTGAAAAACGGATTCTGAACTGCGCGCGCCGTCGAAAGCTTTCGCCGCGACCTGGACGCTAAAAATGGCTAAAAAAATCAACCCCGACATAGTTTCTTATCGTACCGGAGGGGGGCCGGACTTAATGAATTTTCAAGGGCGATTCATACCAGATTGAGACGAACCGTACTATTCCAGAACTTTTACCGGGAATCGGCGTCCTTTAATGCGTCCTTCCTTAAGCTTCGCTGCCGCCTTAGTGGCCATCGAAGACTTAATGCCTACGAACGCGAAATTGTCGTGGATCTCGATTTTTCCGATGTCGGTCGAGTTTAAACCACTCGCTTCACCGGTGAGCGCCCCCAGAATATCGCCCGGGCGAAGCTTGTCTTTGCGTCCACCCGAAATAAACAATGTTCGCATACTTACGCTGGCTTCGGCCTGCGGACGAATCATTGCGAAGACCTTATCAAAAGTTGAGCCTTCGATTTTATTTTGAATCTCGGCGCCGATCAGGCGCAACCTCGCGCGCTCTTCTTCCGTGGCGAGCGTTATAGCGACGCCTGTTTTGCCTGCACGACCGGTGCGACCAATGCGATGCACATAAACCGGAGCCTCAAACGGAGCTTCGAAGTTCACGACCAGGTCAAGACTATCAATATCCAGACCGCGCGCCGCTACGTCCGTTGCTACTAAAACGCGAGTCGTTCCGTTGCGAAAGAGGGCCATGACCTGGTCGCGTTCTCGCTGTTCCAGATCACCATGAAGAGCCGCGACGTCTAAGTTTTCACGCTCGAGGGCTGACGCAATTTCGGCGATGGACACTTTCTGATTGCAGAAGACCCGCGCAGAGGCGCCGCTCGCTTTCACCATACAGCGCCTTAGCATTTCTAATTTTTCGTTACTGTCCAAGGGAATAAAGAACTGGTCGATCGACTGGTCGGTGGCGGCAGCATCCTCGATTTGAATATGAACGGG
>JBEIHA010000294.1:0-4019 GCA_040381635.1 Pseudobdellovibrionaceae bacterium | reverse complement strand
TCAATATCACCGGCATCAGCTACCTCGGTGTTGGGGTAAAGGATGAAGCCGAAATCTCAGTGGTCATCCCTGTTGTCGCAAAAAATGAGACCAAGATACAATGAAAGCCCTATTCATTTTCCTTTTTAGTTTATTCAGTCAGATAGTTTTTGCCGATTCGAAAAGTGCATTTGATGTCTCTGTTAGCAGTGGCCAGCTTTATACCGCGGCGGTCGCTTATCAGAGAATTTACGATGTCGGGCTTATTGGTGGCTTGCGGCTTGGTTGGATTGCAAGAGCCACTCATGCAAGTAAAGATAATTCCGTTTATGAAACGGCACCGGCCAATATTCGTCGTGGAAAATCGGACTGGCTGTCTGGATTGACGGCGTCGGAAGTGTCAAAGAATATTGATGATCTTAAGGTAGAGAACACTCAGGCCACTTTTGCCGGAATAGGTTACGTACTTGAATACCAAGCCACTCAAAGTTTTTGTTTTGGACATAGTCTAGATGTCTTTGGATTTACCTATGGGCCAGACAGCGAAGCGACCTACACTCCTAACCCGGAGCGCGGTTCGTCGACGCCCGTGACTCGAACTCGGGCGAAGCCAACTAGCAGGAACATCTTACTTTTGGGGGACAATGATATCGGATCACTCAATTCAGACTTCTATGTTTCCTATAGAATTACTAAAGACTATTCGATACGCGCGGGCTTGGCCTATACCTTTGTTGAATATAAAACAGAGCAAAAATTTGATTTTGGCAACGATCGCTTTAGGTTCAAGTCATCGGGCCTTCTTGTTGCCGTCAAGTATGGTTTTTAAGCTGGGAAAGAGGTCTATCGCCGATGATCGTGAGCTGAAGTTTGGCTTCGGACCCAATCAACCCGATCACCACGGGGCCACGGTATATCGTCCTACAATAACTTCTATGAATCCTCGCTTGAAAAAGACGAATTCAAAAGTAAAGTGGCGAGTTGGAATTTGACTTCGACGTGGCCGATTGAAGTCGGCGGTCTAGTCGAAAAAAAAGCAATACACTTTAGATGAGCTTATCCAAATGGCCGGCGGCCTCGGAGAACGCACCTATCGTTTACGCTGCGTCGAGGTTTGGTCGATGGTTGTCCCGTGGGCTGGTTTCCCGTTGGCGAACTTGATCGAAAAACTGAGGCCAAAGCCCTATGCAAAATACATTCGGTTTCAAACTTTCGGCGATAAGAAGATTGGTCCCAACATTGGCCGTCAAACGGGATATCCTTGGCCTTACACCGAAGGCCTGACGATGGCGGAAGCCAGGCACCCACTGACCTTGATCGCCACGGTATGTAAGGGAAACCCCTTCCGAAGCAAAACGGCGCGCCCTTGCGTTTGGTCGTTCCATGGAAGTACGGCTTCAAAAGCATTCAATCGATCGTCAAAATTGAATTTGTCTAAGAACAACCAAAAACCCGACGGAACCAGCTCGCGCCAAACGAATATGGCTTTTACGCCAACGTCAATCCCAAGGTGGATCACCCGCGCTGGAGCCAAGGTTCCGAACGTATTTTGGATTCAAGCCTGCTCTCCAAGCGGCAACCGACTTTAATGTTCAATGGTTACGAAAAAGTAGTCACTGATCTTTACAAGGGCCTAGATCTGGCTAAAAATTTTTAGAGGAAAACAGTTTCTTGGGTATTTCATCTATTTTTGTTTATCCCCTTCGTGGTGCTTGTCTATTGGTTTTGAATTTGCTCATCGGTGCGCTGATTGCCTACTCAGTTCGCTTTCCCAAGTACTTGCGTTTTTTGCTGCAAAACCGAAGATGGCTCGGCGTAATGACGTTTAGTTATCTTTCATTTCACTTGATGCTCTATTTGACCATGGAAGTCTTTGAGACCCAGGCCTTTACTCAAATGGCGACGAAGCTTTACCTAACCCTCGGAGTTTCGGCGTTCTCAATCATGGCAGTCTTGGCGTTGACGTCGAATGACTTTTCATTGCGCAAGCTAGATTTCAAGCGGTGGAAAAATCTGCATCGCCTTGTTCACTTGACGTTGTGTCTGATCACGGTACATGTCATGATGATCAAAAAGGCGGACCTTATTTTTTGTGGGATATTCTTCGCGGGGCTCTGGCTTACCGAGCCCCCAAGACTGCTTCGACTTAAGGCGAAGCGTCTTCCTTGAATCTAGAATCCTCCTCCGTTTTGGCGAACATGAACATAGATGTAAACGATTTTAGTAATCTCTTGCCCCGTGAAGGTGAAGTCTTCTATTGGCCACAATTTATTGCGGCCAAGGACGCCGACCGCTTGTTCCATGGTCTTTTGACCGAAATCGAATGGCGACAAGAAGCCATTCGCATTTTTGGCAAAAGTGTACTTCAACCGCGCCGAACCGCTTGGTACGGAGAAAACGATTATTCCTATTCAGGCATTGTGATGTCTCGTCGGCCCTGGACACCGTTGCTGAGTGAGATCAAAGCGAAGGTCGAATCCGCCGCTCGTTGGTCGTTTAACGGAGTGCTGATGAATCATTACCGCAATGGACAAGACAGCATGGGTTGGCACCGAGACAATGAAAAAGAATTGGGACCGGAGCCCGTGATTGCTTCGATCAGCCTGGGCGAACCTCGCCGCTTTCTTTTGCGCCATCGCGCCGACTCAGCGCTCAAAATAGAACAAATACTCGAGACCGGAAGTCTGTTGTTGATGCGTGGGAAAAGCCAGGAAGCTTGGGATCATTCACTGCCGAAGACTTCGCGCGTGACCCATGGCAGGATTAATCTGACGTTTAGGAAAATTGTCTCGCCTTGAGGGAGAAACAAACCAGGAAGTTTTCGGATCAAAGCTGATCCTCACTTCCTGGTTTATCAACAGATCTCGATTACTTTTTAGCGACTAAGTTCAGGTTCAAATCAAAAGTGTCATTGATGATTTTATCGGCGGTCAGCGATTTGAATAGGCTGCCCGATCCGTATTGCAGACCCCACTTCAGCCTTTCGATCTTAACCTTTGCCGTTCCGGTCACCGTATTTTTGTCCGTGGTGATCTTCGCTGGAAACTCGATCGCTTGAGTCTTACCGAGCATCGTTAGCTCGCCTTTAGCGAGGTATTCTTCCTTGGATCCCGCTTTTGGCGTCAGGCTGATCAGTTTGAACGTCGATTCGGGGAACTTGCCCACATTGAAGAAATCTTCGTTCGAAAGATGGCCCACCAATTTCTTTTGGTATTCAGGGTTGTCTTTCAAATCTGTATTGCTGATCGTCTTCATGTCGACGACGATGTTGGCGGACGTGAACTTGCCTTTTTCGGCACGGATTTCACCGTCTTTGATTTTGATTTCGCCGCTGTGCGTGTCGCCCACTTTTTTGCCGGCGACCCATTCCACTTTGCTGGCGGCGGGATCAATCTTAAAGACATCGCCGGTGGTGGTGGCGTTGGCGCCGAGGCTTAAAAATGAGATAAAAGTAACAAGTGCTTTTTTCATAGTTGTTCTCCTTAGTTTACTAAGGTTTCCATGAATCTTTGAAATCATCAACAAACTGTTTGAGTGATCGAGGCGTTTGGCCCGTGATGGATATTGAGGTTACTTAGCCTTCATCTCGATTTTCACGTTCTTCGATCCGACCGCCACGGGCTTAGTCAAGCTGCCTTCGGGACCGGATTTGTCCATGGCGTCGCCGCTCGGTGAAAAGCGGGCGGTGATCGTAAATGGTCCGTCGAAGGGTGTGCCCGGGGACATGGCGTTTTTTTCGCTCAACTTGAATTTGTAAGGCAGCTTGGGGTCGGGGATTCGCAAGACCGCGGCGGGCATCGGATTGCCCTCTTTTTTAGCGAAGATAAACAAAATTCCGCCGGGATTTAAAGAGGCACCCTTGGCGAGACTGACTTCGCCCGAAATTTCAGCAGCCAACACGTAAGACGGCATCAAAAGCAGTAAAGCGATTATATATTTCATCCTCTAATGCTAGCCGCAAAATTTGTGTCGCGCAAAGCAGAAACGACGGTTCAACCCCCTCACGCGAATCGCCACCTATCGGTGGCGATTCGCGTGAG
>JBEIHA010000293.1:0-4028 GCA_040381635.1 Pseudobdellovibrionaceae bacterium | reverse complement strand
TGAAAACAAAGGTCAATGAATACGTTGAACGTCAATGGGTGAAGTACATTCGCTTCACTTTGGACCGCCATGGGGTTCCAACCACGGCCGAGGTTTCCGAGGATTTTAAAAAGATGCTGGAATGATTTTCGCTTCAGATCGACACAAAGGATTGAGACAGAGGATTGAGACAGAGTTCAAGAAACTAGACCAAGATGCCGTAATTGATTTAGGTGGTTAGGTGGAGTTTCGCGCCGAGGCCAACATTCTAAACCAGGAAGTTAACGCCATCCTGGGACAAACCGAAGCTTGCACCGCCACTATGCTCAATGCCAACGTCGCAACGGCCGGCGCGGTGACGAACATCACTTCAATTAAAATGGGCGACGGCACAGATAAATATGTTTTAAATACCCCCTACGGTGATCGCACCACCTTAATCACTTCGATGACCTTTGAATACACTGGCGACACTCCGCCTTCTACCGTCGCCGGAACCGGGATTTTGACCATGAATCTAAGTGCCCATCGGTCCGTACTGGGATCAAAAGTCTTGCGACCTCGCCAGATCGCCGTCCAGGTCAATAAAACCGGGGCTGGAACTTTTTCCAGCTGTACGGCGCTAGCAAATATGACCGATGGAATTTGGCAGCGCTCCATGGTCAACACTAATGATATTTACTTTAATGGCGGCAACGTCGGGATCGGTACGGCGAATCCTTTAACTAGGCTCCACGTGAGCGCAGCCAATGATATAGCAGCGCTCTTGATTGAAAGGACGAACAACGCAACTCAACAAGCGAGCATTGCATTTGTCCCGGCCGGCACGCCGAGCGCTACGAATCAATCTTGGGGATTGGGTTTGGGCGTTGGGATGTCCGACTTCTTTCTTAACTCAACGGATGGTGGTGCGGTGACAACTCGATTCTTGGTTAAGAACAACGGCAACGTGGGTATCGGAACGACGAATCCTGGCTATCGTTTGCATATTGATTCAACAACCGGTGGCGGAGTAATGATTCATACTCCTCCCTCAAGTGGAGTTTCAGCAGCACTGCATCTCAATGGTAACGGTGGGAATATTTTTCGTCTACAGGGTGATACAAATGGATTTTCAATTTTTGATGCAACAAGCGTTTCTCAACGTTTATCTATAAGCCCAACAGGTAACGTCGGTATTGGGCTCCCAAATCCTGATCCAAACTTCAGGCTTCACATCCTTGGAAACCAAAAAATTAGCGGTGGCAATCCCGGAGATGCAAACATCGTAAGCCTCGGTTTTTACACATCAGCGGGTTTGCGCACGGGATATGTAGGGGATGCGAACGCTACGAATTCAGCGATGTATGTTGGTGCGGACGGTGCCAATGATATTCATCTCTACGCTGGCGGCTTTACCAGATTATTAGTTGAAAGCGGAGGTAACGTCGGTATCGGGACGCCGAATCCGGCATTTAAGCTTCACGTGGAAGGTTCTGTTTTTGCGAGTACTTTGTACGCGAATATGCCTAGTAATGCGACAGCTCAACAGGTGTGTTGGACTGGCAGCGGATTGCTTGGTGATTGCGCTTCCAGCGAACGTTTTAAGAAGAATATTGTTGATCTTGACGTAGGTTTAGAAAGCATCTTGAAGATGCGCCCAGTCCGTTTTCAATGGAAAGAAAATAACGGTCGAGAAATTGGATTCATCGCTGAAGAAATAAATCTCATTGAACCAACTTTGGTGAATCGTGATAAAGACGGCGTAATCATGGGTCTCAAGTATCAAGAAGTAACCCCCATCGTGGTGAATGCGATCAAAGAAATTCATCACCGGTCTGAAACTCAAGCGGACGAGTTGCTGTCCCTCAAGCGAGAAAATACTGAGTTAAGACAAGCTCTTTGCGACATCAATCCAAGTGCGCACATTTGTCGAAGATAGGCGCCACGACATTACTTTTTGCTCTCGTTCGTTTGAATCGAGTCACGAATCATCGGCTTCAAGAATTTATTGCGTGGAGTTTCGCCGAAGAAATTGCTGATGCGATTGTGCAGCGAGGGGTCGTTGACCAAAGCACCCAGCGTTCCGTCGCCGCGATCCACTTTTTTCATGATCGACGCCATGGGTACGAATGTTTCGTTCTTCATCAAGCGAAAGGTTTCGCGAGCCTCGCGCATGGTTTGGCTAAATTCGTCCGAAGCCGTGACCAAATTGGTGAACAGCTTGGCGCTCTTTCCGTCTTTGTTGATGTTTTCAAACAGCACGCGCACTTCTTTGATGACGTTGGTGATCTCGGCCATCTCGGCGCCTTTAGAGGCAATCAAATCCAGAAAATCAGGCGTGCGGTCGGTTTCAAGTAAGCCGTTGTCCGCCAGCGGTGGGGCAGAAGCCGGCCCCGGTTCGACGTAAATATACTTGTCACCCAGCGCCCCTTGGGTTTTCACCGAAGCTTTAGATCCTTCGGTGATGCGTGCGCGCATGCTTTGATTCACGCTGATGATCACTTCGACATCGGTAGAGCCTTCAAGGAAATTGATCGACCGGATATTGCCAATCTGTACCCCGGTCAGGCTGACCACACTACCCACGGCTAAGCCTTGCACCTGGGGAAATCGCACCTTTAAAGGGTAAGAGCTGGTGAAGACTCGGTTCCCGCCGAGCATAATGATCGACAGGCAGAAGAGCAAGATGCCGATAACGGTGAAAATACCGACCTTGATTTCTTTGCTGAGTGAAGTTTCCATATTAGCCCCCGACCTCTCCGGCGATGAATTTCTCGATTTTTCCGCCCTTGTTCAACTTCACTTCTTCGACCGTCGCTTGATCCATGACTATACCGTTAGCGAGCAGGCAGAAGCGATCGCAAACGTTCATGGCGGTCGGCATATCGTGGGTCACAAAGACCGACGTCACGCCCTTTTTCTTTAATCGTAAAACCAGTTCTTGAATCATGATGGTGTTGTAGGGATCCAGGCCCGCGGTGGGCTCATCGTACAAAATAACTTTAGGGCCGATCATCATCGCCCGCGCCAAGCCAACCCGCTTTTGCATCCCGCCGGAAAGCTGTGCGGGGAGTTTCGCTACTGCCTCAATCAGACCGAAGTCCTCAAGCTGCTCGTGAATCCGGTTCTTGATTTCTTTTTCAGTCAAGCTTGTGTGTTCACGTAGGGGATAGGCCAAATTGTTGAACACGGACATCGAATCGAACAAAGCGCCGTTTTGGAAAACGTAAGCGACTTTTTTGCGGACTTCGACCAAATCCCGCTCGCTTAAGCGGGAAATTTCTTCGCCGTCGATCCAGATTTCGCCGGAATCGGCTTTCTCTAATCCGATCAAACTGCGCAGGACGACGGATTTGCCGATGCCCGATCCACCGACCAGGCCTACGCATTCGCCTTTCTCTACGCTGAAGGTGACGTCCTTGTGGACGGATTTCCCGGAAAAAGATTTAGCAAAATGGCGAACGTCGATTACAGCCATTGTTCGAATATCCAAAAGAATTTTGAGAGAAAGTAGTCACCAACTAAAATTGTGATGCTAGAAGAGACCACCGACTGCGTGGTCGCGTTCCCTACGCCTTGAGTGCCGCCTTTGGCGGTTAGGCCAAAAAAACAGGCATTGATGGCGATAACAAAAGCGAAGATCGGTGTCTTGGCGAAGCCAGATAAAAAGTCGGCAATGCTGATGGTCTGTAAAACTTTTTGAACATAGAAAACCGGGTCAAGGCCCAGATCATTCATACCCACCAGAAGCCCGCCTAAAATTCCGACGAAGTTCGCGGCGGTCGTCAGTAAGGGGATCGTGATCACGCAGGCTAGAACCCGCGGGATAACAATCTTCTTGATCGGCGATGTGCCGAGGGCACGGATCGCATCGATCTGTTGCGTGACCGTCATCGAACCGATTTCCGACGTAATACCGGCGCCAACGCGCGCGGCAAGCATCAGACTACAAAAGACCGGCGCCATTTCACGCACGATCGACAGCGAAACGATTTTCGGGATGTAGAGTTTGCCACCGAATTTTTCGAGACCCAGACCAAACTGCAATGCCATCACCATGCCGGTTG
>JBEIHA010000292.1:0-4074 GCA_040381635.1 Pseudobdellovibrionaceae bacterium | reverse complement strand
TTCGTAAGTGAGAGTGGGCATTCCTCGTTCAAGACCAGAGTAAGTGCCCAAACAGCCGGGCGTGGGGTAACCGATCGAAGCGTCGACTTTGTAGCCGGTGTGGGCGGCAATGGTGTTGGCTTCGGCTAGGCAGTCACCGTTCACGTTTAAGACAGGATGCCACGAGTGAAGTGAAAGGACGAAGGCGGGCTTATACTCTTCGAGCCACTTCACGAGCATTTGAGTTTCCGGTTCGGAATTCGGGGCAGAGCCTGGATGATAGCGCGGCGTTTTGACTTCCGGCGACCAATCTTTCGTTGCCATGTTGCGGTTCAGATCAACACCATTCGCGTTGCCGCGCGTGCCCCTTAAAACTCCGTCCAAATTGAAGGCGGGCATCACCGTGACGCGCAATTGGAAGGGGAAGGCTTGGCCCCAGCGATTCAATAGACCGTAGGCGGCTTCGACGCCTTCGCGCTCATCCCCGTGCACGCCGCCAAGAATCAAAACCTGCGGGCCGGCGGTGCCAAAAGCGTAGGCAGGGATGGGAAGGCCAGTGCTGGTGCGGGGAAGAAAAAAACTCTTCATGGGCCTTGAGTTTTGATTATCTTAAGGAGAAGGTCAAGGGCACAAGGCAGGTGGAAGTGTCGCAATTCTTCTTCGGCAAAACGGATCTTGTCCCACTCACCCAAAATCAAACGCGGGCCTTTTATTTCTACGATCTCGACTCGGCTGTAGAAAAAGCCCGGGCTTTTTTAAAGTACGGGCCGCGGTCACATTACGCCATGAAAGCCAATTCAAATTCACGTTTGCTTAAGGCTTTCGCCGCTCTCGGGCTGGGCGTCGACGTCGTGTCGCTCGGAGAAATGCAAAAAGCTTTAGATATGGGATTTTCTCCGCGCAAAATTATTTTTTCGGGCGTGGGTAAAGATCGCGAGGAACTTGAAAGCGCGATCCAACACCGCATTCTGCAAGTGAACGTCGAAAGCTTCGAAGAGCTTCAAGCTTTAGAAGCCATCTGCCAAGAGCGACGCGAAGATATCGACGTGGCCATTCGCTTAAACATTCATATCGAAGCGCCGACGCACAAGCATGTGCAGACCGCCACACCCGAAAGCAAATTCGGTTTGGATCAGCGGCAATTGCCTGATGTCTTGGGTTGGTTGAAACAGGGCGCGCGCCGCGTGCGTTTGAAGGCCTTGACCGTGCACATTGGCTCACAGATTTTAGACGTTTCGGTTTTCGAAAAGATGGGCTCTGTCGTGGGAAAGCTTTTCAACGACGTGAAGGCTCAAGGTTTCGCTTTAGAACGCTTGGATTTGGGCGGCGGCCTGGGCATTGACTATAAAACCAAGGGCGAAGACGACATGGCTCGCCTGGATCAATACATGACGGCACTTTTGAAATCGCATGGAACCGGGGCCGAAGTGATGCTCGAGCCGGGCCGGATTTTGGTGGCGCGTATGGGCGTGCTGCTCGCGAAGGTGGTTTACGTGAAAAAAACTGTGGACCGGCAGTTTGTTATTTTGAACGCAGGTATGAATCATCTTATGCGTCCTGCGCTGTATCAGTCTTATCACCGGATAGAGCCTTTGCTTCCTCGCGGGGGCAGTGCTGCCAATTATTCGATCGTTGGTCCTATTTGTGAATCCACCGATGTCTTTGCGCACGATCGCCAGATGGCTCGGGTGGAGAGCGGGGACTGGGTCGGAATCTTTGATGCCGGCGCCTACGGTGCGGTGATGGCCAATACCTACAACGAGAGCCAACTCCCAAAAGAGTGGAGCGTCTTGAACGGCGCAATGGAAGTGACATGAAACACATTACGGCAACTTTTTTTAAGGGCCTGTTCACGCTTCTGCCGTTGATGCTTTCGATCTACGTCTTTATCTGGTTTTTGACCGGCGTTGAAAGTTTGGCCCGTGATGCCATTTCGATCGTTTGGCCTGAATCCTGGTACATCCCCGGCATGGGTGTGACCTTTTGCTTTTTGGTGATCTATGCCTTTGGCACCGTAGTCGACCGGCCCTTAGCGCGCTGGATTTTTGCGGTGGTTGAATCCTTGCTTCGAGAGCTTCCTGTAATAAAAACAGTTTATGTAGCCTTGAAGGACTTCACCGAGTATCTGAAGCCGGGTAAAACCAAAAATAACCAAGTGGTCTTGGTGCGCTGGCCAGGTCAAGCCGTGGAAATGGTAGGCCTGATGACCCGCGATCATTTGCGCGATATGCCCGACGCTTTCACCAAAGAAGGCAAAGTGGCGGTTTATTTTCCGATGAGCTATCAGTTCGGCGGCGCGACTTTGTTTATTCCGCGCGAATGGGTTCATCCGACCAACTTGACCGTTGAAGCGGCGATGCGTTCGATCATCACCGCTTGGCTTCCCGGTGAAGACAAAAAGCTGGAACAATTATGACCTCCCCCGTGCGCACGGTGAACCCGGCGACGGGCGAAGTGATTCAAGAATTCGAATACCAAAGTTTGCAATCGGTCGAGCATGCCATGGTCGCGGGGGTTGAAGCTTACCAACACTGGCGTCAAGTCGGGCTTTCCACTCGCCTCGAATGCGTTCGCGTTTTTGCCGAGGGCCTTCAAGGCGGCCGTTTAGCGTTGGCCGAGATGATGACCGCCGAGATGGGAAAGACGATCAAGGATTCGATGGCCGAGATCGACAAGTGCATCAAGAGTTGCACCTACATCCGTGAAAATTATCCGAAATGGAAAACGAGCCTCGAGTACCAGAATGCTTTGGGATTCTCGGTCACCTACGAACCCATGGGACTATTGTTGGGCATAATGCCGTGGAATTTTCCATTATGGCAGGTGGTTCGCTTCGCGGTTCCCGCACTTCTTGGGGGCAATGCGATTTTGCTTAAGCACGCAGCGATGACTTTCGGCAGTGCCGAATTGATCGCTGATTTTTTCAAAATGGCCTTCCCCGATGGCTTGTATCAAAACCTTCTGATCGACCACGACGTTTCGGCGCGTTTGATCGCGGACCCTCGAGTGCGCGGCGTATCCCTGACCGGATCACGCCGGGCGGGCGTGACGGTCGGTCGATTGGCCGGCGAGCATTTGAAGAAATGCGTTTTGGAACTCGGTGGCAGCGACGCTTACGTGATCTTAGACGACGCCGATCTGGATCTGGCAGCCAAGATGTGCGCCGCCGGTCGCTTGGTCAATGCGGGCCAAAGTTGCGTGGCCGCCAAGCGCTTTATCGTGACCAAGAAAAACAGCCAGGCCTTCACCGAAAAGTTGGTCGCCGAAATGAAAGCCGCGCCCACACTCGCCCCGATGGCGCGCGGGGATTTGCGCGCGGAACTGCAAAAGCAAGTCGATGAAAGTGTGCGCTTAGGTGCTAGAAAAATTTTGGGCGGAGAAATTCCTTCGGGCCAAGGTTTTTTCTATCCGGCCAGCGTTTTGGACAAAGTGAAGCCCGGAATGCCCGCCTTCGACGACGAGCTGTTCGGCCCCGTCGCTGCCGTGATTGAAGCCCTGGACGAAAAGCAGGCTTTTTCTTTGGCGAACCGTTCGATTTACGGCCTTGGCGGCGCGATCTTCTCGCGCGACGTGAAGCGCGCTCAAGAACTGGCGCGCACCCAGATGGACTGCGGAATGGTGTGCATCAATGATTTCATTAAGTCAGACGCTAGCGCTCCGTTTGGCGGAGTCAAAGATTCAGGACTCGGACGGGAGCTCGGCCGCGAGGGCTGTTTTGAGTTCACTGTGGTGAAGTCGGTTTTTACGCCGGCTTAATCACCCGCGGCCTGCGCGGGTGGAGCTCTGTTTAAACAGAGTCTTTTGAATTTAGTTTACTCATTTACCCGACATAAAACGGCCATAACGCGAGAATATGTCCGCAGCTATCGGCATGGCATTCAGCCCTCGGTAACATCCGCGACGGCTTGGATCGTCGAAGATATTGTATGGATCCGTGCCGGTCAGAATCTCGCAAAAAGATTGGTAGATAAACGGAACTATCGCGACGACTTTGGGCTCGTTCATCCCGTATCTCATATATTGAAAGCCAGTGGTGATAAGTCGATTTTCCGTCGTGCTCCAAATGTAGTCGGTTACCTTCACGTTCGCGTCAGG
>JBEIHA010000291.1:0-4087 GCA_040381635.1 Pseudobdellovibrionaceae bacterium | reverse complement strand
CCTGAATGGCGACCATCTCGCACTCTTGAATTTCCATGGAGATACCGTTCAACGCCGGCACTTTTTGAGCACCCAGATTGTAGGCGAACGAAACGTTTGAAAGCGAAAGCGCACTTCGGCTTTTCATGACCCGCTTTCAAGCAGTTGCAAGAAATTAATTTGTTCGGCCTCTTCGCCCTCTTTAAGACCCGAAACCACTTCCAGGGCCAAATCGCTTTGCCGCCCGACTTCGATATCCTTGCGCTTGCCTTTACGCCCGATGATAAAGTTTTTTTCACCTTCGGTGTTTACGAATTCATGCTCCAAATAAAGCACGTCTTCGAACTTGGCGGTCACGATATCCACGATGGCGCTTTGACCCGAACGCAATTCCGGCGGGGGATTTGACACTTCAACCTTCACCCCGAAGGTCGCCTGCTGTTCCTTCCAGCCATCGGCCTCTTGCGCCGCCAGGTCAATGTCGCGCACAACACCTTTCAGTGAGCCATGCTTAAAGGCGTTGACGCGAATTTCGACTTCCATACCAACTTTGATTCTTGAAGCATCTAGTTCGGCCGCCTTAGCGATCACAAAAAACTTATGCTGATCGTCAATGCGCACGATGGTTTTCTTCTGGTCATCTTTGCCAACGTATTCACCTTCCATCTTTTCGATATCCACGACCGTACCGCCGAAGGGCGCGCGGATCGGAAATATGGGTTCTGGACTAGAAAGCGAAGTGGTGATCGCAACGATGGGGTCGCCCTTGGCGACTTTTTGGCCGACTTTCACGTACAGCTTCTGTATGTAGCCGTCGTAGGGCGCCACAAAAACCGTGCGCCTTAGGGGGTGTACCATTCCCGAAACAGTCACGCGCTGAACCAAATCGCCGCGCTTCACGGTGCCATAACGCTTGCCCTTTTTTCCCTTAGGTTGACTAGGCCACTGGCTATAGCCGATGCCGCACAAAAGCCCAACTATCGCCAACGCGATGATTTTATTGCGACTTAAGATCCTCATACAGCTCGCCTTTATGGAATGAGTAAAGCATTTGCTGCTTCTTGAAACCGAAATACGAAGTCATAAACTTCGAACGCGCATCGATCAAAGAGTTCAGATTGGTGATCAAGTCCAAATAGGCAGCGCGACCGTTGCGGTATTCGGCTTCGAGGATCGAGTAGGACTGTTGTTCTAAGACCAAAAGTTCGCGGGTGGCGCGCACGTTTTCACGGTTCTCTCTTAGTTTTAGAAAAACGTCGCGCAGTTCGACGGCCAATTCCAGAAGCCCTTGCTGATCTTCCGCGCGAATCGAGCGTTCTTTCACCCGCGCGATTTCCCACTCTCTCTTTTTGGTACCGAAATCCCACAGAGGGTAGCGAAGAATCAACATGGACTGCCAGGTCAGGCGGTCATTCCCACCGACGGGGACATTGGTGTCGACGTAGGCATTGTTGTTGTACTTAATTTCGTTTTCTAGGGTCAGACGCGGCCAGATTTTTCGCTCGAAAAGCTGGGTTTCATAGCGCGCTTCTTCTTCGCGCAGAGCGAAGATTTTTGATTTGCGATGATCCGTTAACTTAATTTCAGTGGCTTCGCCCTTCAACACGCCGAACGGCTTAGCTTCTTCGCCTTCGATGTCCTCGGCGTCGAGATCTTTTTTGGTAAGTCCTACGTGTGACGCCACCTTCTGAAAGTTCAGATCAACTTCGTTGTCGCGGCGAAGGATGTCGATCTCCAAACGCTTGATTTCGGTTTCGATACGCAAAACGTCGCGCTTGGTTTTGAGGCCCTGTTTGTACTGCGCCTCGAGCACGTTGAATTGCCGCCGCAGAAGATCGCGTTTGTTTTCGTCGATTTCGCGCAATTCAAGGGAAGACGACCAATCAAAGTAGGCGTGCACTACCTTTAGAATTTGCTCATCGCGTTTGTATTCGCTATCGAGCTTTACCCTCTCCCATTTTCGTTTCTCGCGCTTGTAGCGCGAAAGATTGGAATTGTTGTCCTCATCCCAAAAGACCTGGCGCAAAGAAAGGTTCAATTCCGAAAACCAGGGTGTCGCGCGGCTGTTGGGATCCTCACCGATCAGGCCTAACTTACTTTCCAAATTGAGCTGAGGAAACATCGCCCACTTGGCGTTCTTTAGTTCCAGTTCAGCGATTTCAGCGTCGTTCTTCGCACGTTGAATCACCGGCGAGTTCTTTTCGGCGAGTTCGACAAGGACGGAGAGGTGGCGCGACGGCGATCTCGGCTTGCCATCATCGTCGGCGGCTTGTCCTGCGGCGCCCCAAAGGCCCATCCCCAAAAGAAAGGCCAAAGGAAATCCTACGGTGCGTCTGACATGATTTTTTTGCCTCACCCAAAAACCCTATGTTAGCTTTCTGCGAATGTCAGCCAAACAACGACGCGACCTCGTTTTCTTAGGCCTCAGCGGTATTTTCATAACCAATGCCCTTCTGGCCGAGCTTATCGGTGGAAAACTTTTTCAAGTAGGACCGTTTATTTTGCCCCTGATCGGCGAGATTAAACCCACATTAAGTTTAGGCGTTTTAATGTGGCCCGTGGTCTTTTTAACCACGGATTTAATCAATGAATACTTCGGTAAGGAGGGCGTACGGCGCCTCACCCTAACCACGGTTGCCATGGTGATCTACGCCTTCGTTATTCTGTTTGCGGGCATGGGTATCACCGCCGCGGATTTTTCGCCGGTGAACGACGCCAGCTACAATAATGTTTTTGGTCAATCGATGTGGATCATCGTCGGCAGCGTGATCGCTTTCTTAACCAGTCAATTCGTCGACGTTTTCGTCTTCTGGATTCTGCGCGCCAACACGGGCGGCAAACACCTATGGCTACGCGCCACCGGATCAACGGCCGTTTCACAATTGATCGACACCTTCGTGATCATGGGTATCGCCTTTTACCTACCCGGCAAAATCTCTTTCGCCGAATACTTGTCCACATCCGGCGGCAACTACGCCTACAAACTGATAATCGCCATCGGGATGACGCCGCTCATCTACGCCGGGCACGGCATTATCGACCGATTTTTGGGCAAAGATGAATCACTACACTTGATCAGTGATGCCGCCCGCGCTAGTTTGAACAAACCTTAAGCGTTGGCCGACGTAGCTCAGCTGGTAGAGCAACGCATTCGTAATGCGTAGGTCACCGGTTCGAGTCCGGTCGTCGGCTCCATGTACTGCAAGCTGGTCCGCTTGCTGCTTCCCCACTCATGTCGCCTGTGTCGTTGGTTCGCCTTCGGCTCAATGTGCGCAAGGTCTAAACCCGCGATCGGCCGATAAGTTCCTTATAACGTTGACGTGCCCAAGAACTCCTAAGACTCAACGAATGTCTGGCTACTGAACTCTTGCAGAGTTAATGAACTCGTACAAAGCCTTATTTCCTGCTATATCTCTGTCTTATGCTTAAGGTGTCTCGATGGGTATTTCATGTACTATTGATTTTCCCAGTCGCCTCATCGGCACAGAGTAAGAGCACATCCGCCATCCCTAAAGATTGTGCGGAATGGTTTCAACAATCAAAAATTGCTTTGGGAAAGAGCTGCGCGATGGATTGCGCGCTTCTGAAGTCGGACATGCGAACATTCGACTGCTCAAGATTTTGCGAAGACTTCTGCAAGCCCAAACAAAAGAACGAAGCCATTAATTTCGGGTTCAAACTTTCATCTTTGTATCCTGGCCTTACAGATGAGGAGCAGCGTTTTGTAGATAAGCACCCTCGAGAAGCTCTACAAGCGTATTGGTTGTCCTGGCGTGCTGAAAGCGTGTGTAAAACGATTTATTTGGTTAGTAGAACCAACGACGAAAGCGACGCCTGTCGCCATTTTGTCTGGGCCGCTTTACTGAATTCTAAATTCGGTCAAAGTTTCGCTAGTGAACTATTGGATGCCCATGAGCAGAATCCCAAGGAACCGCAAGCAGAACGGTCAATGGATTTGGCCAATAACCGCCGGGGTCTAATCGCATCAAACGAGTTAATTAAAATTAGCAAGAATCAAGAATCCGATTTTTTCAAACAATTTTTAGATGATCTAAAAGCCGGAAAAATTGTTGTTCTTAAGAGAGGAAAAATTGAAAAATAAAACGCT
>JBEIHA010000290.1:0-4096 GCA_040381635.1 Pseudobdellovibrionaceae bacterium | reverse complement strand
GCTAAGCCGAAGAGATAGCAGGAGAATTCGACATGGCTGAGATAGATAAGCTGTTCAAGTTGATGGTTCAGCAGAACGCTTCGGATATGCACTTGTCTGCGGGCACACCGCCGTACTTCCGCATTCACGGAGAGATGATTTCGCTGAACCACCCGCCGCTGATGAACGAATCGATTCAGGCGCTTGTGTTCGAAATCTTAAATGAAAAGCAAAAGCGACAGTTCGTCGACAATTGGGAGCTCGATACCTCTTACGCGATCAAGGGCACCGGCCGTTTCCGCGTGAACATTTTCATGCAACGCCGCGGAATGGGCGGAGTTTTCCGCGTGATTCCCGAAGTCGTAAAGACTTGCAAAGAATTGAATTTACCGAAACACATTTTGGATATGATCGACACCCCGCGCGGATTGGTTCTGGTTACCGGTCCTACGGGCTCGGGTAAGTCCACCACATTGGCGTCATTGATCAACGAGATCAACATGACTCGCAAAGAGCACATCATCACCATCGAAGATCCGATCGAATTCGTGCACGAAAACAGAATGTCACTGATCAATCAGCGCGAAGTTCACAACCACACCAAATCTTTCGCCAATGCTTTGAAAGCTTCTTTGCGCGAAGATCCAGACATTATCCTGGTGGGGGAATTGCGTGACTTGGAAACGATTCAGTTGGCTATGACTGCCGCCGAAACGGGCCACTTGGTCTTTGGAACATTGCACACAAATAATGCACCGAAGACGGTCGATCGCATCATCGACGTCTTTCCCCAGCAGCAGCAATCGCAGATTCGCGTGATGTTGTCAGAAAGTTTAAGAGGAGTGGTCGCGCAGACGCTTTTCCCTCGGTGCGACAAACCTGGGCGCGTTGCGGCTTACGAGATTCTTACCAACTCACATGCCGTAGCGAATCTGATCCGCGAATCGAAAACCCACCAGATTCCATCAATCATGCAGACTCAGATGGACGCGGGGAATATGACTTTCGAGCATCATTTAAAGAAGCTTGTTGAAGAAGGCAAAGTGGACAAGGTTTTGGCCAACACTTTCTTAGGCAAGAAAGACAAGGCGCCCGAAGCCGTGGGCTCGAACACTCAATCGCAAGTGAAGGTGGCCGGTATATCCAAGGATTCGGGATTGAAAATCACCGGCGTGGCGGAGAACACCGCCGTCGCCGCGCAAGGTTTCTTTAAACGCAAAGGTTAAGTCGTGTTCGGCCGCCATTAGTATTTCGCACTATTGCTTATCAAATTTAAAAACTTTACAATTCCCTAACGGAACGATACCCATTTCATAATACGCAAGGTCGCGTGCTCAGGGGGATTAAGTATGATCGCAAGTATTGCAGCCGCTTTTCAACACGGCGGTTTCTGGATGTTTCCTATTTTGGCGATTCAATTGGTTTCAATCGCCATAATCATCGAACGGGTTTACGCCCTTTACGTAAAGCGTAAAATGAATCAAAAAATGATCGCCGACACTTTCGAAGAAAGTATCCGCCGCGGTGATTTGGATACGACGATCGAGCGTGCCCGCGTTTATGAAAACAGCGGCATCGCAAAAGCTCTGGTGGCGGGCGCTCGCGCCGCGAAGAACTTGGGCGGTAAAGACGAAATCCAGGGCAAGATGGACGAAGTCTTGATCCATGAAAATGGCATGTTCGATCGACGCGTTGGTTTCTTATCTATGTTAGGTAACGTCGCCACCTTGACCGGCTTGCTCGGCACCATCACCGGGATGATCAAATCCTTCGCCGCCGTTTCCTACGCGAACCCAGCCGAAAAGGCCGCCCTGTTGGCCGCCGGTATTTCGGAGGCGATGAATGCCACTGCCTACGGACTGATCGCCGCTATCCCGGCGCTCGTAGCGTTCTCTATTTTGAACAATCGCGCGAATCGTCTGGCCGAAGACTTGAACCAAAGCGCCCTGCGCGTTTTCAACTGGCTGTCGTTCACTTACGAGCCAGCCGGTTTTAAGCACTTCCGCGGCACTCAATATTCTGAAAGAAATGGGATCACTACGCAACCTGAAGCCAACGCTTAAGCCTCGAGGTTTCCCATGCGCAGTCACAAGAATAAGCATCTCGATTTCGAGATCAACCTTATCCCCTGTATCGACTTACTGTCGGTGTGCATTTGCTTTTTGCTGCTGACGGCGGTTTGGATGCAGGTGGGGTCGTTGAACGTGAAGCAAGCGATCGGTGGACAATCCGCCGCCGAGACCGAGAAGAAGCCCCAACTGTGGGTAGTCATGGGTAAAGACGGCGCGCTGACCTTAAACGTGAAGCAGTCCTCGAAAGTTCCCGCGAAGTTGGCTTCGATGACTTTTAAGGGCGTGGGCGGTCGATCCAGCCTAGAGGAAATGAGCAAATCGATCGCTCAGCTGAAGACATTTGAGCCTGGCTTAAGAACCGTTTTGATTCAGCCCCAGTTGCAGTCGGAATACGATGAAATCATCAACCTGATGGACGAATTTAAAAAGAGCGGGCTGACCGATCTGGGCGTGGTGCCTTTATGATCGCCAACCAACGGATCTTATCGGAAACCGCGATTCACGGGATTTTGGCTGGCGAAAGCTACATCAATCCCGAATACGGCCGCCACACGCGAACGGTCACGGGCGACTTGCTTTTGACCGCGCTGATCGATGCTTTCTCTATATTAGTGATTTTCTTGCTTCTCAGCTTTTCGGCTACGGGCGAACTTTTGTTTATCCCAAAAGACCAAGAGCTGCCCAAGGCTTCGCTGGGCGAGGTGCTGGAGCGCAATCCGATCGTAAAAATCGACGGCACCACTTTCTACGTTGAAGAAAAAGAAATCAAACAAGACGAGCTTATCGCTTCACTGATCGAGCTTCGTAAACAATTCGCCGAGACCCGTCCCGGCGAAGAGTACCCCGGCATCGTTACCGTTCAGGCGGACCGCCGGGTCAAATACGAAGTGCTGAATCAGATCGTGACCGCGGCTTCGGCGGCGGGATTCGGTGATATTCGTTTTGCTGTATTAGCGAAGTAAGGCTCGAAAGCGAAGGGGGACTATTTTGCGGACGTTTTTGATTTTCGCGATTGCGATCTGTTTGCATTTTCAGCCCGTACGCGCCGAGCTGGACACCGCCAACCAGGGCGTGTTGATCAATAAATTTGAAATGATCTACCGTCACCTCGCGGAAAATGACCCTTCGAAAGTGGGCGTCACTTTGCGTCTGGCCGATCTGTACGCGGATCGCGCCAGGCAGAATTCGGCACGCGCCACCGACGGTGGTTCGGATCTCGAGGAATCTCGTCAAGATCGTGAAAAAGCGCTTCGTCTTTATACGGAAGTGATGGACCGCGCGCCCGAATCCGCCCGTGGTAAGATTCGAATGCAGATGGGTCACTTGCACCAGATGAATGGGCAGGGCGACAAGGCTCTCTCTATATATCTAAAGATCACCACCGAAGGTCACGATCCAAAAGTTCAGTCCGAAGCGCATTTGTCGTTAGGCGAAATCTATTTTAAGCGCCGAGAATACAACAAGGCCCTTGATCATTACAGTAAGGTCTCCACGGGACTTGCTGCCAATCGCCGGGCGTGGTCGCACTTCAATCTAAGACAATTCCCGTTAGCCGTGACCGAGGTCGAAGGGCTTTTGAGAAATCCCGAACTACTTTCGACCTCCGTGACCTCGAAAACGCAGATCGATACCGCTTTCCAAGAGGAAGTGGCGCGCGACTACGTCACCTTTTTGTCACAGACCCCGGTGACCCAAGCGAAAATTGAAACTTTGATGGAGCTATCGCCGGCCAACACGAAGTTGGCGAATGGCCAAGCCCTGGCGGCGGAGCTCGAACGACTTGGCAAAAAAGACGAAGCCTTGCTGGCATGGACTTATGTTGGCGGACAGATTTCGAATCCGTCGGATCGTCTCAACGCCCAAATCGCCATGGCGCAATTGCATTTGGACAAAGAGGATAAGGCCGCGGCCCTTAAGGTATTTGGGCAAGCGATGCAGTCTTGGAAAGATTTGGGTTACAAAGACAGCCCTTCAGAAGCTGAACTGAAGCGGCGTGCGCGTCATTTCGTGGTGTCTTGGAATCAAACAGAAAAGAAAACACCCAG
>JBEIHA010000289.1:0-4096 GCA_040381635.1 Pseudobdellovibrionaceae bacterium | reverse complement strand
GTCATTGCCATGAACACGGGGATGAGACGCGGAGAACTTGCCGGGCTTCAGTGGGACGCCATTGATTTTGAGAAGGGATTCATCCAGATCAAGCGACTGCGAGATCGAAATGGACTTGCTGATCGAACCAAAACGCGAAACTCACAGAGACTAATCCCGATAAGCGATGTCGTCAAAGAAGGACTTTTGTTCCTCAAAGAGCGCAACCTTCATCCAGAGTATGTTTTCTGTACGACCTATGGAAAGCCTTTCGATGAGGGCCATGCTTACTGGTACTTCCAAAGAGCCCAAGAGAAGGCCGGGCTTACGAATCACTACCGTTTCCACGATTTACGGCACACATTTGCCAGTCATTTTGTGATGAACGGGGGCAGTTTGTACGACCTGCAAAAGCTTTTGGGTCACGCGAGGTTTGAAGAAACTCAAAGATACGCCCATTTGTCGCCTGAGCATCTCGCTAAAGCGGTCAATATCGTGTCGTTTGGGGGTACCCCGTGTCGGATTTCCGCGATTTGTGCCAGGCGATTTCCTGGTCTTGTGCCACTCCTAAAAGCTTGAGCAGCGGTTAGTGATTCGCAATTTCCACTGGCACAGCATCGCCGTCAAGCGGCCGTTTCAGATTCTTCTTTTTTCGGTAGGATTCTCCCTGGATTTCGATGTGTAAGGTCCCGTGTTTTAGCTTATCGACCACAGTGTCGAGCGCCAGCTCATCTTCAATAATCTCACCCCAGTTTTTCAGTGGCAATTGACTCGTAATCATCGTGCACTTTTCTTGCCGTTCTTCCAAAAGATCGTGTAAATCCTGAACGATCAGGGCGGGCAACTTCTTAAGCCCGACGTCATCGATGATCACCAAATCAACTTTGATTAACCGATCACGAAGCCGTAAATAGGTTCCGTCAGATCTCGCCATCATCATCTTTTCCATGAAGACGCTGATGCCCATAAATGCCGTCGTGTATCCGTGGCGGCAAGCGTGGTTGCCGATCGCCGTTGCCAAAAATGTTTTACCGACGCCGGTCGGGCCGATGATCACTAAGTTCTGCGCGCTTATTTTTATAAACTGAAGCTGCATCAAATCGCGAACGAGTGCTTTTGTCAGGGTCCGCTTGGCCGTGTGATCAAGCGTCTCGAAGCTCGCTTGCGTTCGGAAGCTTGCGGCTTTGAGTCGCCTCGTGATTTGTGCGGCCGACCGGTACGATTTTTCGTCGGTCACGAGAGCCGAGATAAAATCGCCGGCTCCCCAGTTTTGGCTAAGCGCTTCGCCGAGGCGAAGATCCAGCGACTGCAGCATTCCGTAGAGCTTCATTTCCGCCATTTGATTTCGTGTTTGTTCGAGCATTTTTATTTCCTTTTCCCTTTAGTGAATATTGTCAATCCCGCGTAAGTGCGGATTGAAGGATCGTTGCTTGATCTCGTTTGTTTCTCTCGTCTCAACTCCTTTTCGCGCCTTGATCACGCGCTCTAAATATTGAACGTTGTGATTGTTAAATCGATTCGCCATTTCGGCGGCGGCTTCTAAGTGCGCGGGCGTGTACTTCCAAGCCAGCGCCACAATCCCTTGGCAGCGCCGAAAATGTTTGAGCGGGCACGGCCCCTCAAGCAATCCCTTTACGAGCGTCAATGTTTGTGGACCAGTACGCTCCGCTCGCAAAATTATGGTCTGAACGTCTTCTTCGGCGAACGCCTGTTGGGACGGTGGATAATGATTTGTGTCGGTCACGAACTTTCCCGACGTCGCCGAAAGCCTTGCGTGTAGCGCCACTCGTGCACCTTCATGATAAATTTCAACAACCTTGGCGCTGGCCCAAACATCGAGGTCTTTCCCGCGAAGTGTGTGCGGGCTCGAATAAAAATTGTGGCCGAACATCAGATGGCAGTCGCGGCTGAGTTTTGCTCTCGAGTGTGTGGCCACTTTGTAGCGGTCGCTCGGCAGCTCGCGAAGATGCGGCTTTTCGTCGAAATACATTTCTTCTCGAGTTCGACCGAATATGCGATGCTTCTTCCGATTGAAGATCAAGAGGTGTTCTTTTAAGCAATTGTTCAACTCCAAAAGTGACGTGAACGTTCGATGCCGAACTTTCATGAAGAAGTATCTTTGAAAAATCTGAATTGTTCGCTCGACGATAGCTTTATCTTTGGGGGTGCGCACTCTCGCTGGCACCACCGCGACGTCGTAATGGGTTGCCAACCTCGTGTACGCTTGGTTGATCCCAGGGTCGTAGCGGTGAGCTTTGGTCACCGCCGATTTCAAGTTATCCGGCGAGAGAACTTGCGTAACGCCGCCGAAGAACTCGAACATGTTCACGTGTGATTCCAGAAAGTCTGCGCTCGACTGAGTCATCGTAAATTCCGCAAACGCGTAGCGGGAATTGCAAAGCACGCCGACGAAGAATTCAGTTTCTCTAACCTCCCCGGTCACGGGATCTATAATGTCGATGCCGTCGGCGTAATCGATCTCGGTTCTTTCGCCGGGCTTGAAAATCCGAACCATCGTGGCCTCCGAAAGATTCGCGAACTTCTGCACCTGCTTCCAAAAGCCCGAATACTGAACGCTGATTTGATTTCGCTCGAGAAGCTCTTCGTGGATAACGTTGAGCGAGACGCCGCTTAAGAATTCCGTGCGAATTTTTTGCCAATCGACGCTGCCATTCGCAGACACTTCGACTTGTGGCGCGCGAACTTGCGTGGGCATTTGGGACTTCATTTCCAATTCAAATTGCGCGACGTATTTGTTGACTGTGTTTCGATGGACGCTCGAAATTTTCGAGATTTGACGGTTCGAAAACTTTAGTTTCCAGAGTCGTTTGAGTTCGTCGATATTCTTCACGTTGAGGCCGTTTCCTGCCAATATTTTCTCCGTCCGTTGGTTAAGCTTTAGGCTCAAGCCGCGGGCTTCGAAATCAGGCAATAAAACTGCTCAAGAATCAAAATGACGTGGCGCAACATGATGGAAATCGCGTGGCACACGATCAAGGAAATCGAGTGGCACAGTATTCAGGAAATCAGGTGGCACAAGACGGAGGAAATTCGACAGCGGCGCCGGAACTCGCGCCAAAAACTAACGTAAGGAACTGCAGACAGTGCCTCACTGCTCTGGCAATGCGTCTCCCAAAGATTTACAAGATCGCTTCCTGCGCGAGAGGATTTCAAAATCTCATCCCACTTCACTTGCACCGACCACCATGGGCCACTGCTTTTCGGCGCGAGCAACGCTTCCGTTGCGGTTTCTTTGAGGTACTTTTTGACCGTGTTCTTGGAGATGTTCAGGCGCCGGGCAATCTCTTTGATGCCAACGCCATTCGTCTTCAGTTCCAAAATCTTATTCACCATTCCATCACCCTTTTTCATGCCCATTTTGCCGCGCCCCTTGGTTGATAATTCCAAGAGCTTAGCCGCAAAAATGCTAGGCCGCGTAATCGCGCCCTGCGGGTGGGGTCAAATCGATGAAATCGGAGGGGTCAAACCCTATGAAATCAGGGGGGTCAGCATTTTGAAATTGAGGGGGTCAAACCTGGTGAAATCCGGCAAATAATCATCGACGAAACTGGCGCGATCGAGCTCGGATAAAATTTGTTGAGGCTGGCCCTGCTGACTACTTTGTCTCGATTCCGATGTCGATATCGAAGGACGACTCGGAGTGGTTCAGGAGCGAAATTAGAAATCTGCTTGGTTCACTTTTCGAACGACTTAAAGAATCGCCGAACGAAGTAACCCGCTGCCTGAACATTGATTGGTTCGATTTCTAAACACTTTATTCAACGCATACCTTACTTAAAACCCACGCTTTAGGCCTGACGAGGAATCGACCGTTAGAATCGCACAAGGCTTCTCGCTGAAGGTGCTTCCAAGCTTCGTCTAATTCTAGGGCTTGTTTTTTCAAGCGCTCAGCAATAACCGCGAGCTCCTCGAAAGTATGAATCTTTCTTTGAAAAGGGCCACTTTCCAAGCGGAACTCATTATCTAAATCGGTAAGCAAAACCGTAACCTTCTCGACAAAGCCGTCGGCAGCATCGGTCTTTTCCAAAAACAATCGAAGCCTCAGCGCGATGGGATCTTTGATCCCTTGTATAGAATTTAGGCTTCCCCACGCAGC
>JBEIHA010000288.1:0-4108 GCA_040381635.1 Pseudobdellovibrionaceae bacterium | reverse complement strand
TTGATTCGCCCGTAGCGACGACAAATCGTTTCACTGATCGTGATTTGCGTCGCTTGCTCGAAGAAAACCCTAAAGGATTGATCTATATATGGTCGCCCAACATGCCTTTTTCCTACCAGCAGCGGCTGAAAGGGAAAAGTGGGGTTGAAATCGTGCGCGAACTCGGGCGCAAAATGGGTTTGAACGTGACGATTGTTTTAGATCCGGCGGCCAGCGCAGGTTACGCGCGACAATTAATCAGTCAGCATGATTACATGCGACCGGAAAGTCTGCGCAGCGTCCAGTCGATTGAGCTTTCGTTGCGTTCCATGCGCACTCACTTTCCGGCGCTGATCGTTTACGCGGGCGGGCGGCTTTCGCGCTTTGGGTATCCGGGTTTAGGCACCGAAGAAGAATACGCTAAGTACATTCGTGGAGAACTCAATGAACTTCAAAAGTAGTTGGCTTGCGGCCCTAGCGATTTCTTCGATTCACGCGTCGGCTCAAGTGCAAGATCCACTTTGCAAACTGAACCAACATCAGCCGCGCTATATTTCCTGGCTGTCTGAAATCCCGTCGTATTTTTCTAAAATTCATGCGGACGGCAAGATCGCTTTCTTTATTGGCTCCGGCAATCGGGTTGTAAATTTAGAAGAACGGGATCCCGAAAAACGAATTCAATCGGCCCCGGGCTCCATTGACCCTGTGCCTTGTCCCGATGGAAAATTGCTTACGGTTCCTGGACTTTCACTCTACGAAGTTTCGACTGTTTTGAAGGATGGCGACGTCGCGAAGGCTTTGTTGACCGATTCCACCCACGAAGGAGTGTATCAGTCGTGCGCGGTTTTATCAAAAAGCGGATCGACCACCATGTACCGTGTGATCACCGACGCCAGCGGCGAAGTGGCTTACCGGGATTACAAAGTCACTTATTCCAATTCGCGCGCGGCCCGGGTTGAGCCGCAAGCGGCGACGAAATTGCGCTGCCCTAGGCTGAATTTGAAGACGATCATCATTTCGAAAACCGGAAAGTATCTTTCGGCCTATCTGCGCGACGTGGGCACAACGAAAATCTTCGACATCGCCGGTAGTTCGGGAGCTTGTAAAGAAGTGGCCGATATTGGTTACGCGACAGGGAAAGTGGAGTTCAATTATGAGGACACGCAGATCGCCTTTCACGTGGACTATTTTTCGTCGGATGCCGGTGGTTATTTTAGTGGTGTTTCAAATGATATGCGCAAAGAGATTTTCACACTTGATCTCGCGCCCGCCGCTGGCGGCAAGCTTAAGCTTTCAAATTTGCGCCGCTTGACCTCGACCCTAACGAAAGGTTCGGGCAGCTACTACCCTTCCTACGCGCGGAACGGCGAGGTCGTTTTCTTGAACGATGAAGACAATTTTTATTCGTTCCGAGCAGTGATGCCAGATCGAATTCCGGCTTATTCTCCGGTGTTGCCGCCGCCCGACGGATGGCCCGGAGGAGTGGTTCCGGTGGGCGTGCCAGCGGACTGGAAGATGCGTCTTCATTCGGCCTCGGTGATGGGCAGCCTGTGGTCAAAACGTTGCGGCGAAGACGATGATGAAGAATTGTCGGCGGTAGAAGCCGCGTCGACGATGATGATTATGCCGACCTCCACTTGCTTGGAACTGGTGAAGGAATACTGGAAGCCCGGTGCGGCGGCAGAGCTGGCTAAACACGTGCGCTACTCCCGCGACGCGCGCTTCGATGCAGGGCTGATCGGGCAATTCACCGTGGATCAACTGAACTTCGCTTGTCGCGACAGCGCCGAGGTCAATGATCCGGCCCCGATCGAATACGGATCGAAACTAGCCAATTCAGTCGACGGTGTGCGGTTGGTGCAGCACTACTGTGTCGGTTGTCACGTGTCCGGCGGCGCATTAAGATTGCCGGACGGATCGACGATTGCGAATTCTTTGAACTTTAGCTCGCTGCAGGAATGGCAGATCGAAGCGGCTTTGGCGCGTATCGAGTTGCCCGAAGGCGAAGGCCGGATGCCGCCGCGGGGATTCGAAGCGCCGGTGGGTAAGATGGATCATCAAAAAATTGTAAAGGAATATTTGGAGTGTCGGCTGGAGCAATTGCGTTCACCTGCGGGATCTAGACCGTATTGCGATTGAGCCGCAAGTTTTTGTCTGAGGACTCTGTTTAAACAGAGTCTTATGAAAATAATGCCGAGATCGCTTCGACCGTTTGCTCGATCTTGCGCGAAGACACGGGTGCCACAAAAATCGTATCATCCCCCGCAATCGTTCCCAGGATGCCCTCGGGACGAGTTTGGTCCAGTTGCCGGGCGACTAAGGACGCCGAACCAGGCGTAGTGTTGATCACGATCAAAGAACCATTGTGCTGCACGTTCACCAAAAGCCCCGCGAAGGAATTTCCGCTGATCATTGCAGGCGAAGATAAGTCGTCCGGCAGGCGGTAAACCGTGCGGCCCGCCGGATCTTGGGTTTTCACTGCGCCAAGCTTGCGCAAATCGCGCGAGATCGTCGACTGCGTGACTTTGAATTTCTGCTCGCTCAATTCGACCGCTAACTCTTCTTGAGTCGAAAGATCGCCATTGCTAAGCAGCTTGCGGAGCGTGTTCAAACGATCACGTGAATCACTTTTAAATGACATGCGAATATTCCAGCTCCTGTTTGCCGGTGTGGGCTACAACTGCAGCCGCGTGAAAAAGTCCGATCATCAACGCCTTTTGCGCATGCAAGCGGTTCTCGGCCTGTTGAAACAGACGCGAGGCCGGATGCTCGACCATTTCTTCCGTAATCTCTTGGCCTCTGACCATGGGAAGACAGTGCATAACTATCGCCGAAGGCGAGGCTGCTCCGTAAAGCTCGCGGTTAATCTGATAACCTTCGAAGGCCTTCACCCGCTCGGCATTTTTGCTCTCTTGACCCATAGAAGTCCAAACATCGGTGTACAAAACATGCGCGCCGTTGGCCGCAAGTCGAGGAGTCTTGAACTTGCGAATCTTGGCGCCCGTCTTCAGCGCCCGCTGCCGCGCGCGCGCGAGTATCGCCGGATCTGGCTGGAAACCCTCGGGGCAAGCGTAGTGCACGTCCACCCCAAGGAAGGGAGCGAGCAACAAAAGCGAATGCAAAACATTATTCCCGTCGCCAATGTAGCAAAGCTTCACGCCGTTGAGTTTTCCGAAACGCTGGTAGATTGTCAGCAAGTCCGCGAGCGCCTGACACGGGTGGTGCGAATCACTTAGGCCGTTGATCACCGGAATGGTGGCTTTTGAGACCATGCGTTCGAGCACGCTATGATCAAAGGTGCGCATCATTACTCCGTGAATCATGCCTTGCAGAACGCGGATGGAATCCTCGGGATCTTCAGATTTTTTCTGCGAGCCTAGCAATTCGAAAACGTTACCGCCCAATTCTTGCACGCCGACGGTGAAGCTGACGCGCGTGCGTAAACTCGGCTTATCGAAAAGCAAAGCCACGGTTTTGTTCTGCAGAAAATCAAGCCGACCGTAGGCTTCGCGATTGACGCGCAGTTTTTCGGCCGTCTGAATCAAATCTAAAAGCTCGCTTTGAGAGAGCTCTTCTCCCGTCAAAAAATGCATGGAATTAAGCTGTAGCATTGAACTCCGCCATTCTGGATTTCGGCTCGACCGTCGCGGGAGCCTGACAGAGGGTTCCCACCTCTTCATTGTTAACCGCATCCAAAGCATTTTTGCCGTTCAATACGCGCACGGAAAGGATACCGTTCTTACGCGCGTGAAGAATGGACTTGGCTTTGGTCATCATTCCGCCTTGGATCGTGCCGTCTTTCATCAGCGCTTCCAATTCTTCGGGCGTGGCCGTCTGGATCAGCTTCTTCTTTTTGTTGAGGATGCCGTCTTGATCGGTCAAAAAGATAAGTTGTGAAACGTTCAGCGCACCCGCAAGCCTGGTCGCGGCCCAGTCGGCGTTGATGTTGTACGCTTCGCCGTTGTAGCCGATACCGATCGGTGCCAGCACGGGAACGGGTGCCGACGGCAAGCCCATCAGCACTTCGATCCACGCGCAATTCACGGCCTGAATTTGTCCGACCTGGCCCAATTGTTCATTGGACTGTGTGCACATCAAAGTATGATTGTCAGATCCTGAAAATCCCATT
>JBEIHA010000287.1:0-4122 GCA_040381635.1 Pseudobdellovibrionaceae bacterium | reverse complement strand
GAAAGAAAATGAGAGCACAGTCGCACGGGTCGCCA
The DNA here is from genome assembly GCA_040381635.1 of Pseudobdellovibrionaceae bacterium. Classification (GTDB taxonomy): domain Bacteria; phylum Bdellovibrionota; class Bdellovibrionia; order Bdellovibrionales; family UBA1609; genus JALHOQ01. The sequence goes on along the minus strand of JBEIHA010000287.1, from coordinate 4,087 downwards.
CTTCCCTTTTTCTTGAATTTATCGTCGCCCTTAACCACGAGTTAGTGAGAGCACAAATAGACGGATCAGAAAAACTATCGATAAAGAATGGGCCAGTCGGCATTTGTATTAGCTGTCCGTAAACCAAAGAGACCTAATCGCAAGCAAAGCACGCCTGCACGGGGCCGAAGTGTTTTTGACTTGACGACTTCTTCATAGACGGAGGGAAAATCTCCGCGCCAAAAGGATCAGCCTCATCGAAGACGAAATCCATGCCGCTACACAAAAATTACCTGTTGCACTTCAATGTTGAATCCGCTAAAAAATCACTTGAATCGGCGATGGTTAAATGCTACCAAACAAACCATGAAACAACTCACCTTCAAAAAAGTAAGCGGCTGGGGCGGTGCCAGAAAAGGCGCAGGCAGAAAGAACCAAAGCGGCCAAGTCAATCACATGAAACGCGACAAGGTTGAGGCCAAGTTTCCCATGCATCTGACGCTCAAGATGAAGCCTGGTCTTAAATCACTACGAAGTCCGAAGATGACATTGGCATTCAAAGAAAGTTTATCCAAGGCCAAGGCTAAAGGATTGCGCGTGATTCACTTCGCGCTCGAAAGCAATCACGCGCACCTTTTTACCGAAGCTAACGACAATGGCACGCTTAGATCAGGAATGGCGTCGCTAGGAAGTTCATTCGGCAAAGCGGTACGAAAAATCAACGATGGCAAGGGATCCGTTTTCGATGGTCGCTATCACGTGCGTGTTCTAAAAACGCCGCGTGAAACGAAACACGCGATGGCCTATGTGCTGCTCAATCATTCCAAGCACCAAAAAACTTTCGCCTACCAAGACGAAAAGTCTTCGGCCTTTCATTTTGGGGAATGGCGGACCTTGCTTGGCGAGGGCTACCGAAATACGAAGACACGCGCCTTACCCGAATGTTTAAGCGAACCAAAATCTTGGCTGGCGCGGACAGGCTGGCGAAAGGGTTAATAGCTTATCAATAACTAGACAGCTAAACCGATCTTTGTTACTCCCATAAGATACGGAGGAATTTCATGAAATCAACGCTCGCTCTCTTCGCGCTCTTCACTCTTATCGGCTGTTCCAGCGACAACAATGACAAATCGGCCGATCTCACCCCTTTTCAAAAGCTATCGGGCGGCGATTGGCTATCGGCATGCCAACAAGACAATCAAGGTTTTTATAAAGAGACCCTTTCACTCAAGGGCACCAGCGGCTCCACCACCAACCAATACTTCCAAAACAACGATTGCTCGGGCGCGGCACTCAAGACCGACACCCCTACAGCTTTCACGTATACGTCCGTCAATAAGGCCGGCGGCAAAGAGGGCGAAGCGACTGTAACCATCACCGTAGCGGGTCAACCGTCCGTTAAGGTCGAAGTGGTTGTGCAAGGCAATTCGATGTCGGTCAGCGGACAAAACGGCACTGTTTTGTACACACGCATCGGCGGCGGCGACATTGGCAAGGGTCAAACTTCCAAACCAGGTACACCGGCCCATAGTTTCGAAACACTGGCTCAGGGGAATTGGGTCACCCGTGATTGCGCACGCATCGACGGCAATGCTTCGTATCTTGAGGTCCTGACCATTCGTGGTGGTGGCAGCGCTCAACAAGTTTACAATGTTTATCCCACGCCGAATTGTAGGGGCAATCAGACTCCACAAAACAATTCAGAGCTAAACTACGCGGTCCTAAGCTTCCAAGGAAATTCAGGACAGTTGTCCATCAACGGGCAAACGATTGACGTCACCATTCAAGGCAATCAAATGACCGTGTCCAGCCCCAATGGCAGCAACGTCTACGTCAAAATCAGATAGTTAGATAATCAGATAAGGAACCACCACGATGAACATCAAGCGCCTTTTCCAAGTCACCCGACATCCGAACAACACCTCGATCGGCTTGTTGCTGGTTCGACTTGTTATGGGCCCGGCGATGGCCTTACACGGCTGGGGGAAAATCCAAAATCCGATGGCCTGGATGGGACCGGACTCACCCGTACCGGGAGTGCTGCAATTCTTGGCGGCATTTTCGGAATTCGGCGGCGGTATCGCTTTGGTCTTAGGATTACTGACGCCGCTCGCGATGTTCGGCATGGCGTGCACCATGGCCGTTGCGGCGGGGATGCACGCCTTCGTCATGAAAGATCCCTTCGTGGCCTCGGGCCCTGGTCAAGGTTCATATGAACCTGCACTGATGTATCTTGTTCTCACGATTATGTTTATTATGGCGGGCCCCGGGAAAATCTCGGTGGATGCCAAAGTTTTCGGTGTCAAAAACTAGATTATGAGCAACGCCATTTACGAATACCCCATAAAAATCCGCGAAGGCCATTTGGATACATTTGGCCATGTCAATAACGCGGTCTATTTGCAGATCCTTGAAGAAGCGCGCTGGGACATTCTTAACCAGAATGACTACGGCATGGATTACATCCGTAAAACAGGTCTTGGTCCCACAATCTTAGAGGTGAATCTGCAATTCCGCCACGAAATAAAATTGCACGACAAGATCGTGATTCGATCGCAACTGAAATCTTACGAAGGCAAGATCGCCATTTTCGAGCAACAGATATTGAACGCGGCTAACGAAGTATGCTGCACGGCTATTTTTAAATTCGGACTGTTTGACACCAACACACGCCGCCTCGTCATGCCAACACCGGAATGGTCGCGGGCCCTCGGATTAATGACATGATGCAAGTTCGTAAATCCACCGACAGAGGCGGCGCCGATCACGGCTGGCTCAAAGCGAAACACAGCTTTTCATTCGCGAGCTACTACGATCCGAACAACATGGGCTTTCGCGACTTGCGCGTGATCAACGAAGATCGCGTAGCCATTGGCGGCGGCTTCCCGACTCACGGTCACTCGGATATGGAGATCATCACCTACGTTATTGCGGGCGAGCTCGAACATCAAGATTCGATGGGCACCAAAGCGAAGATTGTACCTGGCGAGATGCAACATATGTCGGCCGGAACCGGTGTTCGCCATTCCGAATACAATTCGTCGAAGACCGAAGACCTGCACTTGTTGCAAATCTGGATTCAACCGGCAAAGCGCGGAATCACCCCCGCCTACGGGCAGAAGTCTTTCGCGAAGGAATTGTCGTCTGGCCAATTGGTGTTGACCGCGTCGCAAGACGGACGCCTTGGCTCGATCCCGATCAACCAAGACATGGACCTATACGCCGCGCGCCCGAGGGCCGGCACCAATCTGCAATTCCAGCTGCGCAGTGGCCGCTACGCCTGGGTGCAAGTGGTGAAGGGTACAATCGAAGTGAATGGCCTTACACTTGGCACCGGCGACGCGGTGGCCGCGGCGGAAGAAAAGCTGATAAAGATCAGCGCGAGCGAAGATTCGGAATTCTTGTTGTTTGATCTCAACTAGTAGACGTCCGGTTTGAATTTCCAAATTTTTTGTTTTAACCAAGAAGGTGTAAGGACCGCGATGAAACGCGCGGTCCTTTGAATCCGCAAGTAACTCTTCATGCCCCACGGATAGTGCGAAAGCAAAATCTCTTGGTCCAGATGATTGAACAAATAGTCCAGCACCACGCTCAAGATAATCAAATCATCCAAAATCCCCAGCAAGGGGATCCAGTCGGGAATAATATCGATCGGTGAAAGTATCAGCGCGATCAACACCAGCAGCACTTTTTTGTCGCGGTCAGGAATTCGAGCGTCGCCCGCCACGTTCTGTACGAATGTGGTCAATTCCCGAAAGACCTTCACGATCACCTAAACCTTAATTTTGTAGGCCTTTTGAACGGCCGCGCGGGCCTGAATTTTTTCAAACCAGGTTTTGATATTGGGGAAATCCGCCAGATCCTGACCGTGCATGGTGTGCGGCACGATCCACGGATAAATCGCGATATCGGCAATGGAATATTCACCGGCGACGTACGGACGCCCCTCGAGCTGTCGGTTCAGAACGCTATAGAGCCGCGCCGTTTCCTTAACGAAGCGGTCGACGGCGTAAGGGATTTTTTCTGGCGCATAATGATTAAAGTGATGATTAAAACGATGATGTTATAAAAAAAATGCTTGTTTGAATCATCATGTTAACAACAAATT
>JBEIHA010000286.1:0-4152 GCA_040381635.1 Pseudobdellovibrionaceae bacterium | reverse complement strand
GATTGGGCGGTGGCGCGATCTTTTCAGAGACTCTGTTTAAACAGAGTCTTTAGAATATAAAACATTACTGTCGATCCGTGCCGGACGCTGATCCGGACACCGCGGTGGGTTTTCCGGTGACCGGAACATCGCTAGCGTTTGCGGTAGCGGGCGCAGATGCGGACTTAGGCAGCCGCATGGGCATCCAGGTTTCACCCACAATTTCGTATTGCTCGCCATTTTTCATCGCGTAAAGAATCTTTGCGCCGAAATCCTTCTTCTTGTCCGACTTGTAGTCTTGCAGGAAACGTAAAACAATTTTCGTTCCGTGGTTAAAGATCTGCACGTCCTTCAAGTTCACTTCAATAAACTTATAATTGTCGCCTAGATTTTTTTTGTACGCGCGCCACTGTGTTTTGGTCATTCCGTTTCCGATGAAACGTTCCGAATACTGGTCCATATATTTATCGAAGTCCTTGCCCATCCAAGTTTGGCGCCAGTCTTCCAACCATTGAGAAAAGACTTTGCGTTGGTCAGTCCATTGCGCTTCGGTCAGGTAGTTCACTTGATTGATGACCACGATTGGCGTTTTCTTTAAGTCGATATACTGCGCTAGTTCTTCGATCACTTTGTTGCGCACGACCACGCAACCCCGCGAACCGCGCAGCAGAGATTTTGAATCAGGAATGGCGTGTAGCCAAATGCCGCTGCCCGTTTTCTTTTCGAGTTTATCGAAGTAGTTGGGGTAGTCCATGGTGAATATGCGTACGCCGTATTGATTAAAATCAAGCTTGGCGCCGTCCATCATGGTTTGGAAAAAATAAATTCCTTCAGGGGTCTTGAGATCGCCTTCCGCCACTTTGTCGCCGCCTTGACGTCCGATGTCGGCGGACCAAGCACCAACTAACTTCGGTTTATCGTTTTCATTGCGCCAAACAGTAAGGGTGCGCGTGCTTTTGTCGACCAGGAAGGCGTAGGGGGAAAAAGCACCGCTATCTGAAGTCAGCGAGAGCAGCGCGTGGGGATAAGTTCCAGGTAGCGGGACTTGTTCTACGGGGTCAGGTTTTTGGTCAGTTTTTGAAACTTCCTGAGCAGATGTTTCGATATGAGCCGCACTAAGTCCCAAGCTTAGGGCCAGAGCGAAGCCTAGATAGCATTTAAGTGCATACACCTTCATAGATGAATTGATTTTGCACGAGACTTTAGCCCAAGGTCAATTCTCCGATAAGTTTTGGGAGAAGGATCTAGCCTATGGCCGAAGAAAAATCAGCGAAGCCTCCAAAAGATTTTAAGAAGATCCTTACGTTCGCGTTCATAGCGCTTAATTTATCGGTCTTAGGTGCAGGGACCTTTTTGGTCTACTCCTCGACGTTGGGCGTGAAAGACAAGGCTCTTTCCAACGAACAAGCGGAATCAGACCTAGCAAAATTCGAAGAGACCCTTCGTGGCGACCCGGTGCTTTACACGATGTCTCCTTTCAATACGAATTTAGACGGAGTTCCTAGGCGCCTGGTGCGCATGGAAGTCAGTCTGGAAATGATGGATGAAGAGGGCTACGAGGAAGTCATCGGTGTCGTGCCCTACGCTCGTGATTCGATTATGCGCATCTTGAATGCCAAGACCTTTGCGGACGTAGAAACCGTTCAGGGTAAATTGCAGCTGAAAAATCAGATCGTTGCCGAGCTGAACTCGACCTTGAAAAAAGGCGTGGTCAAGAACGTTTATTTTAATGAGCTCGTCGTACAGTAAATAGCGCGTCTTCGCCATTGGGCTTCTACGCGACATGCGGTCCGCGCCATCTAGCCTCGATACAATTTGACCTACCTCTTTTGGCCTCGCAGAATCTATGGATGCGGAGGTTCCCATGAGGTTTTCCAGATTCTACCTGACCACTCTGACTTTTGGTCTTTTTGTTCAAGGCGCTTGGGCGGTATCATCCCAAGAGCTTGAAAAAGCCATTCAAGTTCCCGTTGAGAAATACGAATTGAAGAATGGGATGACAGTTTTACTTCATCCCGACAAATCGATTCCGTCGGTCAGCGTGCAGGAGTGGTTCAAAGTCGGCTCCAAGGACGAAGCCGAGGGGCGCACGGGTTTAGCGCACTTTTTCGAACATATGATGTTCAAAGGCACCAAGAAATTTCCCAAAGACACCTTCGGTAAATTTTTGAACGGCAAGGGCGCGGAAGTGAATGCATTCACTTCGAATGACTACACTGGCTATTACATCAACGCTCCGGCCGAGCATCTCGAATTACTGTTGCAGATCGAGAGTGATCGGATGCGCAACTTGTTGCTTGATATCAAGGAAGTGACCTCGGAGCGCGAAGTGGTGAAAGAAGAGCGCCGCATGCGTTACGAAGACAACATCGACGGCGGCATCCGCGAAAAAATGACCTCTTTGATGTTTCAAAAATTGCCTTACCGCTGGTTGCCTATTGGATCGATGAGCGACTTAAACGCCGCCAGCATGGCGGATCTGAACGCTTTCTATAAGACCTACTACAGCCCTAACAATGCGGTCTTGGTTATTGCCGGTGCCTTCGACGCGCCCACGGTCAAAGCTTGGATCGAAAAATATTACGGCGGTCTGCCCCGCGAAGAAATCAAACGGCCCACCATTACGCAAGAAGTGCCACAAACAAAAGAGCGGCGTGCGGTCATCGAGCGCGAAGCTCAGGCCCCTACAGTGGCTATCGGCTATCGCTTACCGGACCTACGTAGTACGGATCATTACGCTTTGGATCTGCTGTCCATTCTCTTGGGCCAAGGGCAGTCCAGCCGCTTGTATCGTCAGTTGGTGTACAACAAAGAAGTGGCACTCAATACCTATGCGGCGTCTTGGGGGCAAAGTTTGGCAGGGCAATTTTCGGTTTATGCTTCGCTTAAGCCGAAAATGGATCCCGACAAAGTGGCGGCCATGATCGAAAAAGAAGTGTCGGGCCTGCGCGAAGGCTTGGTCAGTCAGCGAGAACTAGATAAAGCCCGCAATATATTTTTGAAGGACTACGTCGACGGTTTGAAACGAATTTCGGGGCGCGCCCGCATGCTGGCGAGTTACGAAATTCTGCTCGGCGATTACACGCGCATCTTTTCGGATCTGAAGGAATATCAAAAAGTAACGCCGGAAGACATCAAGCGCGTGGCCAAGCTCTACTTGAAAGCCAACCAACGTAACACCGTTATCGTAATGCCGCGCAAGCCGGGAGGCCAAACATGATCCGTTTATTCGTAACTCTATTTATGATCGTTTCGCTCGGATGTTCGTCTTCATCGAAGAAGTCCGCGACCGGACCAGGTGGTCAAGCGTCCTTCGAAATTCGCAAATTTGAAACACAGGTTTTGGAAAACGGGCTGAACGTATTGTGGATTCCCGACAACTCATTGCCTTACGTCTCCTTGCAACTGCTGGTGAAGGCGGGCAGCAGTCAGGATCCGGCGGGTAAAGAAGGGCTCGCGGGATTTACGGGCGCGATGCTCGAAAAGGGCACCGCTCGGCGCAAGGCTAACAAGATCGCTGACGATCTTGAACAAATCGGCAGCGGCTTTAGCGTCGATGTGCAACCCGACTACAGCATCGTCAGTACGTCGGCTCTCTCGTTCAATCGCGATGATATTCTGCGCCAGTTCGCGGAAATCTTGCTGACTCCCACCTTTCCTCAGGGCGAGATGGAGCGCCATCGCAAGTTGATGTTGGGATCTTTACAGAAGTTGGCCGATCGCCCAGATGATTTTTCCGAATATCTTCTACCTAAGTTTATGTATGGGAATCATCCTTACGGACACGTTTCTTCGGGCACGCCTTCATCCATACGCAGCTTGAACAAGACCGATCTGCAGAAGTTCTACGCGGCCAACTACAATCCGGGAAATTCCATCTTGGCGGTGGTCGGACAGTATGATGACGCGTGGAAAAAATCAGTCACCGACGCTTTGAGCAAGTGGAAGTCGAATCCTTCCCCCGTGCGTGATGTGCCGGCGTTCCCGCAGTGGGCGGGAACCGAACTGCTGTTGGTCGACCGTGCGGACTTAAACCAGGCTCAAATTCAAATTGGATTTCGTGGCGTGCCCCGTAATATCCCTGAATTTCTGGAATTGCGCGCGGCTTTAAAGGTTCTGGGCGAGTCTTTCGGTAGCCGCTTGTTCGAAGAGATCCGAGAGAAGAGGGGACTC